>JAYKGU010000205.1:0-21651 GCA_035285585.1 Synechococcales cyanobacterium | reverse complement strand
CCTGACTCCTGACTCCTGACTCCTGACTCCTGACTCCTGACTCCTGACTCCTGACTCCTGACTCCTGACTCCTGACTCCTGACTCCTGACTCCTGACTCCTGACTCCTGACTCCTGACTCCTGAATTCTATTCCTGGCAAAGCTTCCCGCCTTAAGTTGATGCCCAAATCTGACTATTCATGGATTCATTACCCCCAGAATCTAGTTAGCCTGTGCCTATCAGATAAGTTCTCTTTTTATAGACCTGACTTCAAAAAGTCCCTTGAATAGCTCTGTAAAAGTTAAAGAAAGTAGTGATAATCTCAGCCTTGTCTAGCGTGAGCGTTGATATGAGTAATAATTTAGTTACGTTGTCTGGTATTCTTGCCGCCGGGTTGGCCGCTGTCCATCTGTTAGCGAAAAATTTGCTCTTTCTTCAGGTTGTTCCCCGCAGCCGCTGGCTCTCTTTTGGCAGCGGTGTTTCGGTTGCCTACGTCTTTGTGCATATTTTGCCGGAACTTAGCGAACACCAGGAATCAATTCAAAGAGCACTTAATTTGCAGCTTCTATTTTTGGAAAACCACGTCTATTTGATTGCGCTGGTGGGCGTTGCCGTGTTTTATGGCCTAGAGCGCCTGGCAAAAAGATCCCGCCAGAGGAATCAAGTCGCTGGGGAAGGGGATGTTACCGAACCACATGTTTTCTGGATACACATGCTGTCCTTTGCGGTATACAACGCCTTGATTGGATACCTGCTCATGCATCGAGAAAGCCCAGGTTGGGTCAGTTTGTTGACGTTCACTGGAGCAATGGCTCTGCACTTTCTCGTCAATGACTATGGTCTCCGACAAGACCATAAAAAAAGCTATGACTATACGGGACGATGGATCCTTGCCGTGGCCATCATGATAGGCTGGGCGGTTGGTGCGGTGACAGAAATTCATGCAGCGGCGATCGCCATCCTGTTTGCCTTTCTGGCGGGTGGGGTCATTCTCAACGTACTTAAAGAAGAGCTACCAGAAGAGCGCAAAAGCCGATTTGGCGCATTTGCCCTGGGGGCCGCCGGTTACGCCGCTTTGCTGCTGGCAATTTAGCGTGTTTTTATCGCCTTGAAACGAATTTAGCTCTTTCAAACGCCCAAGATAAGCGCTCGATCACGATTAATTGCAATTGAATTGCATCTTTTGGAGGTGTGCGCCTCGGTGGCACGCATACTCCCGTGAAAATAATGATGCATCAACGTCCGGAGGATGTCACTTGAATGGCAGCGTTGCCGCACAGACCACAAATTTATTATACTAATAGTAAGCATCCTAAGTTTCTTCACAACCTGATAACCCTTCATATCACCGTGCTACCGTGGCAAGACGTTAAAGCTCCCCAGAGTTTAGGCTATCGCATCAAGCTCCTTTCCCAATTGCTGAGCCGTAAGCTGCAAGAGGAATTGCAGCCCTACGGGTTAACCCCGTTCCACTGGGTCGTTCTGTGTTGCCTGTGGGAACAGGATGGGCTGTCCACCTCCGCCCTGGGCGAAAAGCTTCGCCAGGTTGGCGGCACCCTCACGGGGGTGATTGACCGCATGGAGGAGCGAGACCTGGTGCGCCGCGAGCGGGACGCCTGCGATCGCCGCATCTGGCGCATCTGGCTAACCGAAGCCGGAAGACATCTGGAGGAGGTTTTGCCTGCCCATGCCCACGCCATTCGTGCGCAGACTCTCCAGGGGTTCTCCGAAGCCGAACAGCGGCTGTTCTCCGACTGGGTGGATCGGGCGATCGTCAACCTCCTGTAGCCTTTCCTTAACCGTTGAATTCCTGTCCCATTCCCCTTTCCTCAATTCAATCTACCCAAAAGCTACGTACCCTAACTAAAAGCTCTCGTACTAAACCCTATCAAACTATGACCGAGAAAAATATGCAGAACGGACGCCGCGCCACGCTCGATCCGGCTGATCAACAAGCAGAACTATCTTCCAGAGACCCTGTAGTAGAGCCGATTCCCGCTCCTGAACCGGATGCAGAGTCTGGCGAACCGCCCACCGATCATCCCGCTTCCTTGCCCCGTAAGCGCCCCGTCAAGCTATTGCTGGCGGTGCTGGGGCTAGGGGCGATCGCCGCAGGCACGTTTGGCTTAAACTGGTGGCAGTATGCCTCAGCCCATGAGGAAACCGACAACGCTGCCATTGCGGGGCATTTGTACCAAATCAGCAGCCGCGTCGCGGGGACCGTGAGTGAAGTACCCGTAGATGACAATGAGGTGGTGCAGCCCGGAGAACTGCTGGTACAGCTTGATCCCCACGACTATGAAGCGAAGGTGCAGCAAACCCAGGCGGCCCTGACCGTAGCCCAGCGACAGGCCAGCGCGGCCCAAAACAGCGTTGCCCTTGCAGGAACCAGCGCTGAGGCCCAAACCACTGAGGCCCAGGGCAATCTGGCCAGCGCGATCGCTGCCATTTCAACCGCCCAGTCTGCCGTCAGTGAAGCCCAGGCAGGCGTGCCAGCAGCTCAGGCCACTCTAGCGCAAGCCGAAGCGACCCTGGAAGAGGCGGCAGCGAACTACACCCGCTATCAGTCCCTATATGAAGAAGGGGCGATCGCCCGTCAGCAGCTGGATTCGGCCAAAGCCGCCCATGATGTGGCCCAGGCCCAGCGCAACGCAGCCCAGCAGGGCGTACGGCAGGCCCAGGCTAAACTGGCTCAGGCCCAGGAAGGCGTCACGCAAGCTCAGGCCCAACTGCAAGCCAGCCGGGGTGGGGTGCAGCAGGCCCAGGCCAGCGGCGTGCAAACCGATGTTAATCGCAGTCAGTATGAGGCAGCGGTTGCCGCGATCGATCAGGCCCAAGCCAATCTGGCGGAAGCCCAGTTGCAGTTGTCATACACCAATATCACTGCTCCGGCTGCAGGCCGCATTGGCCATAAATCCGTTGAACTGGGGCAGCAAGTTCAGCCTGGTCAGCCGCTGATGGCTGTTGTCGGGGATGAAATGTGGATCGTGGCGAACTTTAAGGAAAATTAGGTAGACGAGATGCAGCCCGGTGAACCTGTCGAGATCGAACTGGACGCTTTTCCAGGGCACTCCTTTACCGGTCGAGTTGATAGCCTTTCACCCGCTTCGGGGTCGCAGTTTGCGTTGCTGCCTCCCGATAACGCCACCGGCAACTTTACCAAGGTAGTGCAGCGCATCCCCGTCAAAATCACCTTTGATCCGGAAAGTATTCAGGGATATGAAGCACAAATCACCCCTGGGATGTCAGCAACCGTCAGCGTCAAAGTGCAATAGTAAAGCAGCGCAGGCACCGCATTTGGAGAGCAACTGTGACCCGTTCCCCATCCTCAAATTCCCCACCCGCTCATCCATCCACCCCGCCGCCCCCGCCCCCCGTTTCTTTCAAAACCTGGATTGGGGTAATGGGCACGATTCTGGGGGCATTTATGGCCGTCCTGGATATTCAAATTACTAACGCCTCGCTGCAAGACATTCAGGCGGCGCTGGGGGCAACCCTGGAAGAAGGGTCGTGGATCTCGACGGCCTACCTGGTGGCGGAAATTGTTGTCATTCCTCTGACCGGGTGGCTTTCTTACGTCTTTTCGGTGCGGCGGTATTTGCTGGTAAATGCCGCTCTGTTCATCGTCTTTTCCATGTGCTGTGCCTGGGCCTGGAATTTGCCATCCATGATTGTGTTTCGGGCTGCCCAGGGCTTGACGGGGGGCACGCTGATTCCCATGGCGTTTACCTTCATCCTGCAAACTCTGCCGCCAGCCAATCAGCCCATTGGTCTGGCCATGTTCGCGATTACGGCAACCTTTGCGCCTTCCATTGGCCCCACCTTGGGGGGCTGGCTAACCGAAAATTACGGGTGGGAGTACATTTTCTATCTCAATCTCTTGCCGGGACTGTTATTGCTAGGGGCAGTGTGGTACGCGATCGCCCCGGCAGCCATGCACCTACAACTCCTGAAACAGGGCGACTGGGGCGGTATTGGGGCAATGGCAATTGGACTGGGATCGCTACAAATCGTGCTGGAGGAAGGCAGCCGCGAAGACTGGTTCGATTCGGTCCTGATTGTGCGACTGGCGATTATGGCCGCCATCTTTTTGAGCATCTTTTTCTGGATTGAGCTGACCCGCAGGCGACCTTTCATTGAACTGCGGCTTTTGCAACGACGCAATTTTAGTCTGGCCAATGTCGTCAACGTGGCGCTGGGCATCGGGCTGTACGGTTCCATCTACATCCTGCCGCTCTATCTGGCTCAAATTCAGCAGTACAATGCTCTGCAAATTGGGGAAGTGATTATGTGGGCAGGGGTGCCACAGTTATTTATCGTGCCCCTGGTGCCCATTACCATGAAACGCATTGATACCCGATTGATGATTGGGGTGGGGGTTGCGTTATTTGCCGTTAGTTGCTTTATGAACTCTAGTTTGACCGCAGAGACGGGGCTAGAGCAGCTCCGGTGGTCGCAACTCGTGCGGGCCTTGGGGCAACCGCTGATCATGGTGCCGCTGTCGTCAATCGCCACGGCAGGAATTGAGCCTGCCCTGGCAGGGTCTGCCTCAGGCTTGTTTAATATGATGCGCAACCTGGGCGGTTCTTTTGGCATCGCGGCTTTGGCAACGCTGCTGAAGAACCGGGAACAGTTTCACTCCAATCGGTTAAGCGAATTTGTTTCAGTCTATGACCCAGAAACGCAACAGCGGCTGGATCAGTTGACCCAGCTCTTTTTGGGGCGCGGCGGTGTCGATTGGAGTACGGCCCGACAGCAGGCGATCGCTGTCATCGATACCACCATCCGCCGTGAAGCCTTTGTGATGGCCTACAACGATTGCTTCTACTTCATTGGCATCACGTTGCTGGTCAGCGCGATCGCTGTTCTTTTCTTCAAGAAAAATAGGAGCCATTCAGGCTCGGTTGGGCTGCATTAGGCTTTGCCTACCAAAGCATTTGCTTCTCCAGAAATGCTGCTGATAATTCAGAAGTACTCTTCGAAGCGGTGGTGTAGAAGTAGTAAGTGGCAATTTCCGCTGAACTGGGCAGCAATAATGGTTTAGCTTATTCCTTTGTGCTGCTGTGTATTCTGATTCTGGAGCACCCTTCAGGGCATCTTCCCTTACAGACAGGGAAGATGTTCTGCTCCAAAATGAAAATGAAATGAAATTTTGATTGCTCTCGTGACAGAAATAGGCTTTGAATCTTCCGAGGGAGGTCTAGCACGAAGAAACTGCCTACCGTGGCAACCAAACAGTTCCAGCGGCTCCTCCTCAGCAGAACAACCAGAACCGCCACAAACGTCATGCTCGCCATGGCGTGGCCGCTGGGAAACCCGTAGTCGAACTCAGGCGCGGGAGGTTCCCAAAGGTGGGGTCGAGTCCGATGCAGCAGTTGCTTTGCCGTAACGTTGAGAACAGCGCTGCCCGCTAACACTGTGAGGACATAGGTGAGCGATCGCCCGTGGTGATGTCCCCAAAGGATGAGCGTAACGATAACAGAGGCAGGCACAACACCCTAGAGAAAACCAAACTGGGTCAGCGTCGAAGCAAAGTGATCAAGCTGAGGCGAAGCGGTTGAATAGATGGCGAGCAAGATTGGTTTGTCCCACGGAAATCCGCCTTCATTTTCCCAAATATCTTCCGCCAGTTCTCCGAAAATTTGTAGGGGTACAAAAACACCCAGTAGCAGCAGCAATGCTCGGTGATGATGGATAAGCAGATTTTTGATATAGGTGATGCCTGCTTGAACTCGCCTCTTGATACTTGAATCTTTCATCTGTAGATCCCGTAGCGATAGCAACTCTTAACCATCATCAGGCACGGCATCGCCTGATTTCAGAAGCTTGAATAGCATACAGCCCTAGGGCTAAGGTTTGAGTGTGGAACCCCCGCGTCGTGGGGATTCCACACCTCTTGAATGTCCTAACGCGAAAGCGTAACGCCATAACATCGTTCTACGCAAAAAACTGTCGGCTATCGCTTAGCGGAGGGCACGGGTCTATTTTTTCTAGAGAGTCTCCTCGTGGAAGGCTGCACGAAAAGATGAAACCAACATGAAATTTGCCTATCCCTTATGAAGGAGTTTCCTTCCTTCCCACAGATGGAAGTTATTCGTTTCGTCAATCTTTACGGTGCAGGTATTGCTACAACTGGCGATCGCCTCTAGTAAACTATGACGAATATTGCTCAACTCATATTTTTTCATCCTCCCATCGCTGCTTTATTCGATGGCTTGCAGAACTTCCATCCGCTATTTGTCCATTTTCCACTGGCGTTGCTACCCGTTGCCCTGCTTTTTGATGTCCTGGGCTATGTGCTGAAAAAGCCATCCTTGTCCGCTGCGGGCTGGTGGTGCTTTGCCCTGGGGGTTGTTTCCGCCATTGTTACTGTATTTACTGGTTTACAGGCAGAGGAAACTGTATCGCTCAGCCAGGAAGCCCACGAAGTTCTGGAACACCACGAGCAATTTCAAATCTATTCCACTGTCTTTTTAACGGCGTTACTTATCTGGCGCGGTATCAAGCGCGGGGGATTGCCCAATCCTTCAGCCCTGTACCTGCTAATTACGGCGATCGCCGTCGGTGCCATCACCTTTGGTGCCCACTACGGCGGAGCTTTGGTATATCGATATGGTGTTGGCACTTCAGTCCAACCAGCGGCTACCCAGAACCAGGAACAGCCAGAGGACGGAAATACCGAGGAAAGCCTGCTTCCAGTTCAAGGGGCTACCCTAGCTTCCCAGTAGGTAGCCAAACTTCACCTGAAAAGTGTTGGATTAGGGGAACAGTGGCGCTCCTGTTCATCGCTCCACTTCTCCAGATAGATGAACAAAAGGGTGAGCCTTGGTAGGATATCGCGTGAAGTAAGACTTTAGCGTTTGGATGAAAGGTTCAAATAGCCGAAGTCACAACTTTAAAACGTGCTTGAGTAGACGCTATCTATTTCTTTGAAGTTGGACGAACTCAACATTGTTATTGTCGTCGTTAGTGGCTCTGTCCTGTTTTTAGGGCTGGTATCCGACTACTTCCGTCGTAATTGGTGGACGTCCGATCCGCTGACGACCTTGATATTGGGAATTCTGTTGGGTCCGGTTGCCCTCGATCTGGTGAATCCCGAACGGTGGGGCGTGCCCAGGGAGCACATCCTGGAGCAAGCCGCGCGATTTACTATGGCCGTTGGCTTAATGGGGGTCGCCCTGCGCCTGCCCCAGAGGTATTTCCTTCACCACTGGCGTGGGCTGAGCATTTTGCTGGGGCTGGTCATGCCAATCATGTGGGCCGTCAGTGGTTTGTTAGTTTACCTGATTCTGGGACTGCCTTTTTGGGAAGCGATGATGATCGGTGCTGCGATTACGCCGACCGATCCCATTGTCGCCACCTCCATCGTGACTGGAGTTGTGGCAGAAGACAATCTGCCCCCGCGATTGCGCCATATTATTTCCGCTGAATCGGGCAGCAATGATGGTTTAGCTTATCCCTTTGTGCTGCTGTGTATTCTGATTCTAGAGCACGCTTCAGGGCAATTACCCGCCGTAAACACGGGAGGTCTGCTGCTCCACTGGTTTACCCGCGTAGTTTTAGGAGAGGTGGGCGGCGCGATCATCTTTGGTGGCTTAGCCGGTTATGCTGCGGGGCAGCTTTTAAAGTGGGCCGAACGCAAAAAAATGATTGAAAATTCATCGTTTATTGCCTATAGCCTTGCCCTTTCCATTACCATTTTAGGAGCTGCTAAGCTGTTAGGAACCGATGGGGTTTTAGCGGTTTTTATTGCCGGGTTGTTCTTTGGCGACGTGGTGGGCGGCCAGCAGCGATCGCAGGAAGATAACGTCCAGGAAGCCATCAACCGTTTCTTCACGCTGCCAGTTTTTATCCTGCTGGGGCTGACAATCCCCTGGGACCAGTGGCTAGATTTTGGCTGGAAGAACATCCTGCTGGTGTTTGCCGTACTGCTACTGCGCCGCCTGCCTGCCGTTCTACTTCTATATCGTCAGATTCCCTCCCTGCAAAACCCGCCAGAAGCCCTATTTGCAGGCTGGTTTGGGCCTGTTGGGGTGGCGGCTATTTTCTATGCAGGATTTTGTCTGCGCCGCACTGGCATTGAAGAAGTCTGGCTGGTCTGTTCGCTGATGGTATGCGCCTCCATCGTGGCTCAGGGTTTGAGTGCGACTCCCCTCACCCGCTGGTATGGCCGATATGCTGAAAAGCATCTACCCGATATGAATGATTGAAGGGAGGAACCGCTTCCCTCGATCTATTCATTAGACCTTATTCATGTTGGACGTCGTTTTGTGCGGAATAGTCCGCTCATGGTGAGGCCGGTGACCAAGAGACCAATCAACCCAATCCCGTTTAATACTGGGTAGATTGCACCCAGGCCAAAGATTTCACCCGTGTGAATTTTAAGTAAAAGGCTGGAGGGAATCCCGAAGCTAAAGGGCCATTCCTGATTCATGGTGACCAGCATCCCCGTAAGGATGGTGAGGGCCAGGGGTAGGGCCATGATGGGAGCCAAAAGGCGATGATATTTGCGAAATGAACGATTCATGGTAAGAGCTTAGAAAAAGATCCGTTTAGACCCTTTGTGAAAAAGGGCTTTACCGTTTGTCGTGACTATGCATACTTTGTCCGCAGATGACGCAGATGACGCAGATGACGGACATCAGCTATCTGCGGCCATCTGCGAAATCTGCGGATAAGAAATTACCTTAATTCGTCGCACCATCGACGTTTGTTTCGAGTGATTGTAGCGCTGCCAGCACTTCTTCCTGGTTGGGCTGGGAGGCTTTCAAGCCGCCGCTGATTTCGTCCATGTTGGTTTCAATGGCTTCGTAGGTGTCGGGCATTTCGTCTTTGATGCCATCTTCTACCTGCTTCCAGTAGGTTTCAAATTGCTCGAACTCACTGGATGCCGCTGCAAAGTCTCCGGCTTCCACTGCGCTTCTGGTGTTGGTAATGACAGCTTTGAGGCCATCAAATCCATCAGTGGTAGCCGCTGGGGTGCTGGCGGTTGCGGCGGGGGAAGCCTGGGAGATGTTGACTTCGGGCGATCGGTTGCATCCGGCAAACGCAATCAGGCTGATGATACCAACGGCTCCAAAGGCCAGGACTGAGGTTGGACGAGTCATGGAAAATCTCCTTAGTGTTCTGATTTCAGGTCGGAAGGAAGCGTTGTTCGGGTAGTTCAGTGCAAACCGCCTCTGTAGTGCTTCATCCCAACCATAAGAGCAGGAGGGTAAAGAACTCGGAAAGATGGGTGAGTTGCTTTTTGGGTGGGGTTTCAAGTCTGTGGGGTTTTCTGGGGGGCGATCGCCGGAATCTCCACCCGGAAACAGCTTCCCACCCCCAACTGGCTGGTGACGGTGATCTTGCCGCCGTGGATGCGGGCGATCGCCTGGGCAATGGCCAGTCCCAACCCGGTGCCGCCGCTGCGACGATCCCTGGCCTGGTCGGCTCGCCAAAAGCGGTCAAACACATGGGGAATTTGCTCTGGAGCAATGCCAATCCCCGTATCTTTAACGTGAATGCAGGCGAAGGGAGGGTAAGCGTCTTGCAGGGCGAGGGACACCTGCACCGAGCCGCCCGCTGGGGTGTAGTGCAGCGCATTTTCCAGCAGGTTCAAGAACAGCCGACGGAGCTGGTCGGCGTCGCCTCTGACCTGAACTTCGGGCAGCGGTGTGGTGGCGAGCTGAATGGCCTGGGTTTGGGCCTGGGGCTGGAGCCACTGCACCAGATCGTCGAGCAGCTCATCAATGGGAATGGCTATCCCCGTCGAGGATGAATGGTCTGAGGAGGTGTCCGAGCGCGCCAGGATCAGCAGGTCTTCCACCAAGCGCCCCATGTGCTGGGTGGCGCTGGCAATTAGCTCCAGCTTGGTTACGTCTGCCGGGTGAATTCGCTCTGGGTGGGTTTGCATCACCTCAACCGCTGTGCGGATGGCGGTGATCGGGCTACGCAGCTCATGGGAGGCATCGGCAGTGAACTGCTTGAGCTGGTGAACACTCTGCTCAATCGGCTGGAGCGATCGCTGGGTTAACCACCAGCCCGTGGTGCCGATCAGGGCGATCGCCAGCACCCCACCCCAGCCCATGCCATAGAGCAGGCGCTCCAGCTCTTCGTGTTCTGCCGCCGCCGACTGGCTGACCCGCACGTACCCCAACAGCTGCCGAGGGGTTTCGCTCCGCGAGGCATATACCGGCACCGTCAGGACATACATTTCCTCCGCCTGCTGGGTCTGAAACCCGCTGCCTGGTTGGAGAGGGCCGCCGAAAAACTGAGACCCCGATCGCCCCTGCAACTGCCCCTGGGCGTCAAACCACTCCAGCCCCTGAGAAGCTTCCTGTAAGTCCTGCCAGGGGAGATCCAGATCCCCGTCGTCGTCGGGTTGGGCCAGAGGTGGTGAAGCCTCGACCTGCTGGCCCGCCAGGATAGCAGGCAGGTTGTGGGCGGCGGCATCGGCCAGGGTGACCATGCGCTCATCTAGCCTGGCGTAGAGGCTGTGGGCCACCGACTGGTAGATGGCGACGGTGGACAGGGTGAAAACCGCCCCCATTGCGCCCACGTAGGACAAAAGCAAGCGCCAGGAGAGCGCCCGAAACTCGCTGGAGCGGACGGTGGCGCGAAACCGCTTCACCCGGAGGTTATCCCCGTCCTGCCTAAAGTTTTGGATTAAGCCGATACCCCACCCCATACACCGTTTCAATAAAGTCACTGGCAGCTCCTGCGGCGATGAGCTTCTGCCGCAATCCTCGAAGGTGAACTTTGACCGTCTCGGCACCGGGGGGATTGTCCGATGACCAGAGATGGTTCAAGATGGCGTCCCGGCTGAGCACGCGATCGCTGTTGCGCAACAACAATTCTAGTAGAGCAGATTCCTTGGGGGTTAGCGGTAGCGCCTGCCCCTGGTAGGTTGCCTGGTAGTTGGCCGGGTCGAGGCACAGGGCGGCCCATTCCAAAAGCGGCGGGCGCTGGGCATTGCCCCGTCGCAAAAGTGCCCGAATGCGGGCTAGCAGTTCCTTGAGGTCAAAGGGTTTGACCACATAGTCATCGGCTCCCACGTCCAGCCCCATCACCTTGTCGGTGCTGGTGTCTTTGGCGGTGAGCATGAGAACGGGCATTCCATAGCCGGACTGCCGCAACCGCTGGCAGAAGGTGATGCCGTCAATTTTGGGAAGCATGACGTCCAGAATGACCAGGTCGTAGGGGTAGACCTCCAAAAAATCCCACCCCATCTGCCCGTCTGCCGCCACATCTACGGCATAGTGCTGATCGGTGAGCGCTTCCGTCAGCGAGGTGGCGATCCGCACATCATCTTCAACCATCAGAATTTTCATTCGGGTAAGCTAGGTGGTGTCCTTCGAAGACAGTAGATATTGTAATGTCCCCAGCTAGTTTATCGACAACGCTCACCGATATTGGCATCGGGATCGAGGCATTTCTATTCTTTGCTCTGCTGATCAAAAGCAACCAGATCGCGGTCAAATGCTGGGCGATCGCCTTTGGTTGTACAGCGATCGCAGCTTTGATAGGTGGTTTTTATCACGGGTTTGCTGGCTCTTTTTCCCAGCCTGTTGGAAGCTTTTGCCAAGCAACAATCGCTTATTTTGTGAGTGCTGCTAGCAGCATGATGCTTTTGGGTGTCGTTAAAAGCAGTGCATCTCCAGCCAGGCAGCTTTGGCTAATGGGCGCGATTGGGTTGAAGTTTGGAGTGTTTGCTAGCCTATACAGGGCGTATCCTGAAGATTTCTCCTATGTCGTGGCCGATTATTTGTCAGCCATGGGCATTGTTTTAGTTTTATCAATAAAAAAGTATCGCGCTTACCAAACCGCGATCGCCATCTGGTTGAGCGGAGGTATTGCTATTTCTATAATTGCCGCAAGTTTACTGGCATGGCGCTGGTGGCCAACATCCGCCACAAATCCTGAAACAATTTATCACGTTGTCCAGATGCTTGCTTTATATTTTTTCTTCCGAGGCAGCCGTCTTTTGATTGATGCTAAAGCCGTATAACTCGTCATAGCAGTAGTCAGATTTATCGCACAGGCTGAAAACCGATCGCGCTCAGCATCTCGCTGCCTTGGTCACTCCGCAACAGTTCGGCATGGAGGCATCGTCCGCTTCTTCATCGTAGAGAAGGCCAACTTTTAGCACCTGTAGCGTGACTGAAAATCCCTGCTCGAAGGTGCCAGAACCAATTTTGAGGATAACGGTAACATTCGTCATAGGAAAGGGGCGGTTGACTATGCAAGTGAAAATTACACGACGAGGGACTTAATTCAAAGCGATCAAAATACAAAGTTTCTCGGATTCTTCAAGCTGCCCACACTCACGTCTTCTACCCAAACCAAGGGTTTAAATCCTCCAGGTTGCGATCGCCCATTCAGATCAACATCAATGCGCGTATCGGCTCCCCGACGCACCAAACGAATCAGGTCATCCCGAATTGCATTGCCCCGATAGTTGCCGGGAACCAGCCGATCCAGCAGTTTGTTCAGCACAATCTTGTCTTCGCCCACGGTAAAATCAGTGATGCGATCGCCCCGATCTTTGGGACTGCGATATACAAAGCGATCGCTCCCTGCTCCCCCGGTTAGTTCGTCGCGCCCTTTACCACCAATGAGCACATCATCACCATCACCGCCGATTAGGGTATCTTTGCCGCCTTTGCCGTTGAGCTTGTCTGGGCCAGAAGTGCCCGTCAGCGTATCTTTGCCTGCCCTGCCAGTAAGAGTAATGCCTGAAGAGGGGTTATCTGGATCCATAGGAGGATTGGCGAGGTCAGGCAATGGGCTGCCAAACCCAAAATCTCGGAGATAAATTCGATCGTTATCAATCCCCTGATCATTCAGGTTCACCCCGTTAGAAGCGAAGACAACTTTGGTGCCGTCTGCAGAGATGCTGCCGCTCGAAGATCTGGTCCCCAAGAAGCCGCCCACGGGTTCTTCGCCATTGCTGTTGACCGATACCCGCGTCGTGGTGCCAGCGACAATGTCTCGCACGAAAACGTCCTGGGCATTGTTGGTGTCGCCCGGTACTAAGTTGTTGGCAACGGACTGAAAGACAACATATCGCCCATCGGGTGAAATGGCCCCTGACTTAACAAAGCTGATGCCGCTACTACCATTGGCCTGGTTGCCGTTGGAGTCAACCGATAGGCGAGTGGTGATGCCCGTCTGGAGATCGTGCATAAACACATCTTGTACCCCATTAGTGTCATTCGGGACCAAGTTGGTAAATGTTGACTCGAACACCACAAAGCGCCCATCGGGCGACATAACGGGCTCCGATGCGTCGCTGTCTTTAAGCACTTCATTGACGGATACTCCACTACCCTTTTGCCCCTGGGAGTTGACCGAGGCGAGAATGGTTGTTTGAGTGAGGCGATCGCGCACGTAGACATCAAAATCGCTATCAACGGCAGTGTCTCTCGTATCCAGGTTGGTCGCCAGCGTCTCGAAGGCCACAAAACGGCCATCTGCTGAGATAGAAGGGCCAAAGGAGGCACCATTTGCCTGAACCCCGTTGGAATTGACCGAAACAATCTCGGTGGTGTTGGTAACAGTATCCCGAACAAAGACATCCCTCACACTTGTGAACACTCCGGCCAGTTGGACCTCAGACTCAAAGGCGACAAAGCGGCCATCGCCAGAGATGGTGGGGCGAAAGAATGTATCAAACGAATTGGCGGGTATCTGAATGCCATTTGTCGTCAGGGAAACCCGTGTCGTAGTCCCGGCGACCAGATCCCGTAAAAATAAGTCAGTTTCCCCATTGGTATCTCCCGGAACTAAATTTGTGGCATCGGATGCAAACACAACGAAGCGTTCATTGGCAGAGATAGCTGGGGCGTCATAGGCTCCAGAAGAGTCATTGCCGAGAACTTCTTCAGAAGAAAGCGAGACAAAGAAGAATTGCCCGGTTTCTAGATCCTGAAGAATGACATCTTCAACGCCATTGGTGTCGTTAAGAAAATCAGTCAAAGTAGAGACGAAAACAACGTATCGTCCACTCGATGAAATGACTGGACTTTCACCAGATCTTGTAGCAATAAGAGTCGTTGTCGCCATAATTTTTCTCCAATTGAATTAGGGGGCAGACAAAGCGAATTTGTTGTGGATAGCGCAACGGCTATCTCTCCCAGATCCATCACGCCACCCGAGGCTTTTCCGCTCAGTCCCTCCAGGCACTCACGGTCATTCACAATTTCGACCTGAAGCGAGCCGATGGTTCGACGGCAGCCCAGCGGCTATTCAATCACCAATTCCCCGACCTCTTTGAGTGGCTCCTGGAGCAGGTCGGGGATCTGCCGATGCCGCGTCGGTCATCTAAGGCACAACGGCTGTCTGGCTGATACGCAAAGGCTTTTCCGCCTTAGGTTGATATCCTCCGATTAGCTCATGGTTGAGCTAATGCTCAATTGATTTGCAAACGAGATAATATCTTTGCGGTTCCTATAGACCAATATCCTCATACTATATTCAACTTCTTGGATTGACTGGACAAATCTGTACAGATTAGATTTTCTAATCTTATAAAATTCTGTATATGTTGGCTTTTTTTGGTGTTTTTTGGACTGAGCTCCGAACAGTATGGGAATGCGTATTGCCCATCAGTTGTGGGTTTGTGGCTGTTAATGCCTGTTTTTAGAGTGGATGTTTGCTGCTCTTATCCTAAGAAGCGATCGCCTTATCAGTTAACTGTATCCGCATGAACAATACAGCAGTCACGGTGACTTTATGGAAAAAAAGGGACATTTTTTCTATGATCTAGACCTGCTAATAGTTTCGGATTGCTAAACCTGGATTGCCTTGCTCAAAGGTTTGCTTTGGCGGTCATGGCGCATTGGCAGATGACGGATATCCCTACTGGGCAGGTTAACGATCGGCTCGGCACAATCATCGCAAGTCTCCCTTTTTGCCAGAGCCATGAACCTCAAGCCCTATCTCATTTCAGACTCCAATCAACCTTGGAATCAGCAGCCATCGGATGGAACGCCGGACAAATTGGATGAGGCGCTTCTAGATGCCTACTCCCGGGCCGTCACCCATGTTGTCGAGATTATCAGCCCAGCCGTGGTCAATATCGAAGTCCGGCGGCTGCGCCTGCGAGCCGATATGCGCCGTCCCCTGGAGGTGGGCGGCAATGGGTCAGGATTTTTGTTCACCCCCGATGGCTACATTCTCACCAACAGCCACGTCGTTTACAACACCGACATCATTGAGGTAACGCTGGCCGATGGGCAGCAGCACCGGGCTGAACTGGTAGGAGATGACCCAGATACGGACCTGGCCATCATCCGCATCCCTGGGTCTGACTTTACCCCGGCGACACTGGGGAACTCTGACTCGCTGCGGGCCGGGCAGTTGGTGATTGCCATCGGTAACCCACTGGGGTTCCAGTGTACCGTTACGGCAGGAGTCGTCAGCGCTTTGGGGCGATCGTTCCGCTCCAAAACGGGGCGGCTGATTGATAACGTCATTCAGACCGATGCGGCCCTCAACCCTGGCAATTCTGGTGGACCGCTGGTGAATTCCCAGGGGCAGGTAATTGGCGTCAACACTGCCGTCATTCAGGCTGCCCAGGGCATCTGCTTTGCGACACCTATCAACACGGCCAAGCGGGTGATTGGCCCGCTGATGCAGATGGGGCGAGTGCGGCGGGGACGCATCGGGGTGGCAGGCCAGACCGTGCCCCTGCCGCAGCGGTTGGTGCGCGAGTATCAGTTGGCGGCAGAGAGCGGTGTCCTGGTGATGTGGCTGGAGCCGGGCAGTCCAGCACAAGTGGCGGGAGTACGGGAGGCCGATCATGCTTTGAAGTCAGGAGGATGTTTCTGTCTTGCCAGTCTTGTCCAAGGTCTCAGCCGAACTCATGATGCTGAAATTAGCGAAGTATCGGTTCCTACGCTGTTGATCTACGGAAATAGAGATCGGTCTCATAAACATACTGACTTTGCAACTTTACTCGATCATGCACCTGCCGCAGAAATCATCATGTTTCAAGGATGTGGGCATTTTCCAGATCTTGAACGTCCTCAAGAATATGCAAAACATATCAAGAGTTTTGTCAGGTGATTCCTTGAAATGAAGTTACCAGCCCACGGTTTACGGGGCGAGTAGGGGATGAGAGCAGGGTGGCGTTCTCCCCGGTATACCAGCCGGTGGGATGAGTTAAGGACAAACGTTCAGCATAAATGTCACAGGCTGCTAGAGATGCTCGATGACGGCATTTTCAAGAACCTGGGGGATCTGAGCAAGCTGCTCCTCTGTCCATGGACCTGCAGTGATTTCAAACAGTGGTTTCGTTTTCAGAACCGCTGCGCTCTCCTCAAGAACGCTGTGAATTACGGCAACTGGCGTGAGCGGTTGACATAGCTGATGCCAGGCGGAAATTGCATCTGGGATACGGCTGATGACTACATAGTGGGTGCATTGCTCCACCAGAGGCTTCTTCTCCGGCTGGGGCATGCCGCCGACGTCTACCAAGAGGATGTCCACCAGCCGCCTGAGGTTGGCGACGGCGCGAGCGTGATAGCGGAAGTAGTCAGGAATGAGCTTTGCCGTTTCCGGGTCTTCATGGATGCGATACTCATTCATCTGCACAAGCTGGTCAACCAGGGCCAGATTTGGGGATTCGTAAGCCCAGTTGCCTTCCCCATCCCAACTGGCCCGATGGAGGAAGAGCCGCCGCTCGGGCAATCGCTGCACGAGACAGCGACGCAGGGCGCTGGCAAAGACGCTTTTGCCGCTGTTGGGTGGCCCACCGATGAGAATAGCGGGGCAGGGCTGACCGTTTTGTAGGGGGAACAAAACGTCTCCCACTTCAGGATGGGCAACCCGGCTATGGATGACGACAACGGACTGGGTGCGGGCGTCGAAGCAGCCAAGCCAGGGAGCATTATGACACTGGTGAATTAGTGCGTTGTAGAGCCAGTTGGGGGCCTGCCCAAACAGGATGACTTCGCGGGAGCAATCGAGGTCGAGGGGCAGAATCAGACTCGTGAGGATTTCAGGGTGAATGAGGGTTTGGGGTCGGGTCAGCTGGATGGAGAGGGTCTGGTAGGGGCGGGTTGACCCATCGGTGGCGATCGCCAGCGTAGTCACATCGAGCTGAATCGGGGGCTTGGCGTCTTTAGCAAAGGTCATCGGGCAATTGAACCGTCAAAATTTCACCAACGCTGACTTTGGGAGAGTGGGTGGCTACAACAACGGCACCGCCGGAGCGGGGATGGTCGTCGCCAAAGCGGGGGTCGAAGCAGGCAACCCAGGCGGCGGGATGGCAGGCGTGAACCAAAAAGCCATAGAGCCAGATGGGGGCTTGGCCTTCGATGACAATGCCCTGACTCCAGATCATCGTGTTTGGCAGGGAAAGGGTTTTGAGCACGGCGGGTTCGATGATGCCGTGGGGGGCGGTGATGCGGATATGCAGATGCTGATAGGTCAGCTCTGCGCTGGTCTGGTCGGGAATGTGATGCAGTTCAACGGCGGACATAGGATTTTGGATTTTGGGTTTTGGATTTTGGGTTTTGGATTTTGGATTTTGGATTTTGGATTTTGGATGATTTGTCCATCATGATATCCGCGTTGGAAGGGGAAGTTTCCAGGGTGAGGATACTATCAGAAGGGGTATCAACGTAAGGCGAGACACTTTCCCAAGAATAGAATTCAGGAGTCACGCCTGATGTGAGTTATCTCAAATCCTTGCGTAGCGCGGGCTTCCAGCCTGCGGTGTGACGATGCCAGCAAGCAGGATGCTTGCGCTACGGGGCATCCGGTTCCTAATTCGCATTAGACGTGAGTCAGGAGCCAGAAGTCAGCTCTCTCCTGAATTCTGGATTCTGGATTCTGGATTCTGGATTCTGTCCAACCAGAATTTCCCGCCTTAAGCTGATACCCACCAAAAGTATGATCTGAAATTTACCTCCCACTCCGTCTATGTCTGATCTGGTCTGGCGCGACCCGCCCAGTATTCCCCTGTTGCAGTGGCTGGCGCGGGGCACTTTGAAACAAAACTTGCTCCAGGCGATTCGGCTCTGGGTGTGGCTGCATCTGCTCTATGGCGATCGCCATACCCGCTTGCTGCTGGCTGAACCCTTCAGCTATGCCGACTGGCGGGATGTTTTCTTCACCCTCGACCATCCCACGGGAGAAGCCAAGCCTGATGACCACAATCCGGATTGTCCTTGCGCCAAGGTGACGGCGGCCTGGCTGTTTGGCGATCGCCTCACCTCTACCCAGGTTGACTGGACGATGCGGCAGCAAGACCCCATCCAGCGACGTCAGACTCGCAAGCAGGCAGACCAGTTTCGCCAAAGCTTGCAGGAGCATGGGGTGCTGCCCGACCATCTGGAGCGACTGCTTCACCAGACGCGGCTCTTTGGCATGACGCGGCGGACGCTGGCGGGTGACCTGCAAATCCTGGCGGAGATGCACTGGCTCCAGCGGGTGGGGCAGGGCTATCAGACGGTGGCGGAGTGGCCAGAGTGGCCCCGCAGCAGCGACTCAGCCCCAGATGCCCAGCTATCAGCCCGGAACCTGGCCTTTCTGACGCAGCCGGACCTGGCGGCGATCGCCGATAGCTTTTCCCAGGATATTCAGGGTCAGCGGCGCTTTTTTGTGCATGTGGACTATGTGGTGGCCCAGCAGTGGATTGACCGGGTGGATGACTGGCAGGATTGGCTACGCGCCATCTGGCAGCAGGAGCCGGTGCCGCCAGTGCAGCTTGAGTTTCGTCCAGCGGGGGCGACGAGCGACGTGTCCCTGATTGTCTACCCAGTTTGCATTTACTATTACCGCCGGGGTCCCTACCTCTGTGGCTATGGGCAAAGGCCCCATTTGCCCAAGAATGAGGTCGGCTGGCTCAACTACCGGCTCGACCGCATCCAGGATTTGCACAAGCTCAACTGGCGGAATGCGGCCATTCCCAGGGAACTCAAGCGGCAGTATCAGGCCCATCAGCTCCCCAAGCCGGAAGACATTCAGGGGTGGATGGCCGATGCCTGGGGCTTTGATTACTACCAGCCCGCCCAGCGATTGCTGCTGCGCTTTGACCAGGAGTGGAACCGCCGCTACATCCGCAATAGCCTGCGCCATGAAACCTTCAAGCCGATCGCCTACCCGGATCTCAAAAAGCTGATTGAGCAAGAACTGGAGGGCACTGAGCGCGATCGCCTCCTGACCATTTGGCGATCGCGTCCGGCAACCGATGCCTACTACCAGGCCATGTATCGCCAGGGAGACCCCAACGTCTACCAGCGGCTGCGGGCGTGGCGGCCCCACGTGGAGGTGCTGCTGCCCTGGGAGCTGCGGCAGCGAATGAAAACCGAAATTGAGCAAGAACGGGTGTTTTATGGCGATGAATGAAAGTTGGACCGACTCTGAAATTGCGTGTAAAGGCGTAGGAGACCAGCAGTCCTCTGGGCTGGAAGCTGCCCTCATTATGGCCACTCGCCTCCATAAGGCGCAGACGCGCAAGGTGAATGATGTTCCCTACATCTCCCATCTGCTGGGGGTGGCGTCGCTGGTGATGGAGGATGGGGGCAACGAGGGGGAAGCGATCGCCGCCCTGCTGCACGATGCCGTAGAAGACCAGGGGGGTGCTGCCACCCGTGCGCTGATTTACGAGCGGTTTGGGCCTCAAGTGGGGGCGATCGTGGATGGCTGCACTGAGCCGCCCCCGGTTTCAGGAGAAAGCTGGCGGCAGCATAAGCAGCGCTATTTGCAGCACGTTGCCCAGGCGTCCCCTACGGTGCATCGGGTGGTGCTGGCGGATAAGGTCCATAACGGGCGATCGCTCCTGGTGAACCTGCAGCAGTATGGTCCCCAGATTTGGCAGTACTTCCGGGGCAGCCTGCCGGATATCCTGTGGCTCCAGCGGCAGCAGGTGGCGCTGTTTCAGCGGCTGAAGCCGGGGTGGATGGCGGATGAGCTGGCGCGGCTGGTGGTGGAGATGGGGAGGGAGGAGGGAGGGAGGACGAATGAAGAATGAGGAAGGAGGAATGAAGAATGAGGAAGGAGGAATGAAGAATGAAGAGGGAGGAAGGAGGAATAAAGAATGAAGAGGGGAGAAGGGGGGAGGGGGGAGCTGTTTGTTGGGGCGGTATCGGTTTGTCCGCAGATTTCGCAGATTTCGCAGATTTCATAAATGAATAATGCTTCTGCCGATTATATATCTGCGCCCATCTGCGTCATCTGCGGATACATCAGACGTTGTTCAAGCGAAGGCATTAACATTTTTGGAGGAAAAATACATGGAATGGCTGTTTGTTTTGTCCCCGACTGGAACCAGGCAAAGGTTTTGATGGGTTAGCGGCAGCGTAACCCATCCTACGGGATCTGCCTTCCCTTTTCTGTCTTCTGTCTTCCCTCTTCTCTTTTCTGCCTTCTGCCTTCTCTTTTCTGCCTTCTGCCTTTACCTAACCGTCCGTCTCAGGTGGTTCATCACCAGTTGACGCTGAGCGGCGGTTTCGGCGGTTGTCTCGACTCTTAGCCCCAGGACGGCGGTGTCGTCGGCGATGACGACATGGAAATCGTGGGGACTGTCTTTGGCGGGGAAGAAGCCTTGCTGGTTACCTGCGGTGCCGTCGTAGCGAACCTGGCGGACGAACTGGCTGCGGCAAAGGCGATTGACAACTTCCTGCCAGCCCTTGGGCCGATGGTGGGCGGTGGTTTGCAGGTTGTTTTTGCTGTCGGGGGGGCGATCGCACGGTTCGGGCCAATCGACGGGGGGCGTTTCCAGCAGTTGGGCGGCTAGTTCACCCAGCATGTTGAGGCTGGCCAGCTTATTGGCGTCGTTGTCGTCGTCGGTGGTTTCAATCAGCAGTTCGAGTCTGCCGTCGGCTTTGAGGTAGCTGTCAACACGGGGATAGGGTAAGCAGTCCTGGCTAACCAGCTCATGCAGGAGAGCTTTGCCCACTCCGTCTCGCAGCCAGTCGGGTTCGAGGGCGATGGGAATAGGTTCGATGGTGATGAGCTGCTCAAACTGCTCGTAGATGTAGCAGACGGGGACGCCCAGCAGGGTGCCTACCAGGTTGGCGATCGCAATTTCGGCTTTGAAGCCACCCGTTGCGGCAATGATCACGTCGCTGCTCGGGCGATGGGCGCGGATGGTTTCGGCAAGGACGCGCACCAGGCGGCTCAAACCGCGATTAAAGGTTTTGGCGTCTTTGGCGTAGTTTAGCTCGTTTACCTGAATGACCTGGGCGGGGAGGTGGTGCTGTTTGGCATACCCCTGGAGCCGCTCGGCGCAAAATTTGCCGTCTGGAGTTTGGGAGTGAACCAGCACGATCTGGTCGTCGGCAGCCTGGGTGGCTTTCCTTTGTGCGGCTGTGTCCAGTACGCCAAGCCGATACCAGGTGTGGATTTCGGCACTAATGCGGCGGGGGTCGGCGTCGATCAGCCACTGGCTGATGTCGGCCTCTTCGGGGAGGGAACTGCCGAAGCGCCAGCCTGCCCAGGGACGATCGTCGTTGCGGTTGGTGAGGAGGGAGGTGCCAACGGTGGTGATGATAGTTCTCATAAGCGTTTGGTTGGGGATTGGATTAGGGGTGGGGCTGTTTCACTCTTTATAGGGCGTTGCTCAACGGCGGGATGAATCAAGCAGGAATCGGCACCTCTCCAAACTTGAGATAGTGAATCAACAGTCGAATCGAATGCTTAAGCATCTCAATCGACTTTGAATAACACAACGTCTTACG
>JAYKGU010000204.1:0-11085 GCA_035285585.1 Synechococcales cyanobacterium | reverse complement strand
GACGGGCGTAGAGAGTACAACCAGCAGCAAGCAGGTGAAAGTCCCTAGCAGGAAATGGCGCATCAATTTCTTTTCATTAAGCATCAGTACATCCTCATAAAGCTAAGCGTCTAAGAGCTGAATCATTAGCTTTATTGGGAGTACGCCACCAAAGGAGATTTGGATGCATCGCGGATCGATTTAGGAGATTTCCAGGAAAAAATTTACCTTCGGTTAAACGGTTGGTAAGGGCAAATGGCCATTTGCCCCTACGCTGTCCGGTAGGATCATTTTCCAAAATCTCCTCAGTTAGGCAATTGTCCTTTTAAGATTGCCAATCTTCGATTGTGCATCAGACATTAAAATTAGCAGTCCTCCTTCCGATAGATTCAACGAAAAAACAAATTTCTCAGCTAATTCTGAATCCAAGTTTGTCTCTACTTCGTACTGAAGGTGAGCAGAACAAAACAATCATCAGACACAGTCTGATTGATCAACCAAATTGAACCGAAAGCCAATCACTAGAGCCTCTCAGAGAATGTCTGAAAAGTCATCTTTGGAGTAGCAAAGCTCACTTGATCCCCCTAAATCCCCCTTTTTAAGGAGGACTTTGACTCCGGTTCCTTCCTTTTTTAAGGGGGGCTAGGGGGGATCGCCAAGTGCTCGAAATTAAACCCAGGCACTTCTCAAACATGCTCTCAAACCTCAAGTTGGGTTTGAAACTTTGACCATCCTATTAACAATGGAGCAGGAACAAAGATGCAATTTCTAACTGCACTGACCGACAACAACACGCTGATTACCTTTGATCTAGAAAATCCCGCAGAGGCAAGTTCTGTAACAGTCACAGGCATAAACGGTACGCTTCTCGGCATTGATATCCGTCCAGCCAATGGCTTAATCTATGGCCTGACCACAGCCAATCAACTTTATACCCTCGACCCTAACGGATTTGATGCTGGTGAATTCAATGGCAATTTTACCCTCACCCACGAAGAAGAAACCCAGCTACTGGATGATGCCCTTTACATCAACCTGCATACGGAAAACTTTAAAGGGGGCGAACTGCGAGGACAGCTAGATGTCGAACTAGAACACGATATTGTTGCCTTTGACCTTCCCATTGAAGAATCCCAGCAGGTCGGGGATACGACTCCACCGGATGGTCCTGCTATAGGCATGTTCAATGTCATTTACGACGATGCCACCAATACCTTGAACATCAGCGGCACCTTCAGCGACTTGACGAGCGATCTGCTGCCCGTGGGCGACGTAGATGCAGAGGGCAATCCCCAAAGCGCCATTCATCTTCATAACGGCATGGCTGGGGAGAATGGCCCAATTGTTCGAAATTTCTCAGTAGATGAAAGCGGACAATTCGAGGGCACCTTTACCCTCACCGACGCAGAAGAAATGCTGCTGCTCGACCAGGCCCTCTACGTGAACCTGCACACCGAAACCTTCAATGGAGGCGAGCTGCGTGGGCAGGTCAGCGTTGAAACGGAAGGCGATATCGTTGATTTCGGAGTTGCCATTGAGGAGTCCCAACAGGCAGGGGATGTGGTTCCTCCCAATGGGCCAGCCACCGGGGCTTTTGACCTGATATACGACAATTCAACTAATCAGCTTGTCATCGATGGTGAATTTGACGACCTGACCAGCCCTCTCTTTCCAGTGGGTCCAGCCGCCGATGGGGAAGGCAATCCCCAAAGCGCCGTTCACCTGCACAATGGCATGGCCGGAGAAAATGGCCCAATCATTCGCAACCTGATGACCACGGACAACGTCGCCACCCTGGTCAGCACCCTGTCTCAATCCTTTGAAGGCGGGCTGATCTCCGGCTTCGACTTTAACCCGGTGGCCGACCGGCTGCGGCTGGTGGGCGACAACGACCAGAACTTCCGCATCAATGTGGATACCGGGGAAGTGATTGCGGATGGCACCCTGGCCTTTGGTGACGGGGACAGCAATGAAGGCATGAATCCCAACATCACTGCTGCGGCCTACACTAACTCGGTGGCAGCCCCCACCAGCACTGCGCTGTACGACATCGATCCGCTACTGGATACGTTGCTGCTGCAAAATCCCCCCAACGACGGCACCCTGGTCACGGTTGGAGATTTGGGGGTAGATTTCAACTTCGTTGGTGGCTTCGACGTGCTGTCGTCGGCAGAGGGTGACAACATGGGCTTTGCCGTCTCTAACTCAACCCTCTACTCCATCGACCTGGAAACCGGAGCCGCGACAGAGCTGGGCATGATTGAGGCAGCTGCCGACGAGAACATCCTCGGACTGACGGCAACCCTGCTGCCCATGATGCCGCCACCTCCGCAATTTGTAGGACTGACAACGGATAACACACTACTATCCTTTGGGGCCGACGATCCTGGTCATGTCACCTCTATCGAAGTGACCGGGCTGGAGGGGACGCTGTTGGGCATTGACGTACGACCCGCCAACGGCATGGTCTACGGAATTACCACCGCCAACAATATCTACACCATTGACCCCGACAGTGGAGAGGCAACCCTGGCCAGCACCCTGTCTCAACCCTTTGCAGGCGGCCTGATCTCCGGCTTCGACTTTAATCCAGTGGCCGATCGGCTACGGCTGGTGGGCGACAACGACCAGAATTTCCGCATCAATGTGGATACCGGGGAAGTAATTGTGGACGGCACCCTGGCCTTTGGTGAAGGGGACAGCAATGAAGGCGTGAACCCCAACGTCACCGCTGCGGCCTACACTAATTCGGTGGCAGCCCCCACCAGCACCGCGTTGTACAATATCGATCCGCTGCTGGATACCCTCTTGGTACAGAATCCGCCCAACGACGGCACCCTGATCACCGTTGGGGATTTGGGCGTTGACTTTGATATCATCGGTGGCTTCGATGTTGTTTCAGCCTATGAAGGAGACAACCGGGCCTTTGCCGTTTCCGACGCCAACCTCTACTCCATTGACCTACACACCGGAGCGGCGATGGAGCTAGGCATGATTGGCAATGACGCCCATCTGGATCTGGTGAGTTTTACCGCCCTGGCTGACCCGATAAGTAACTACGCAGGCTATACGGCAGGATAGATAGGATCTTCTGCAAAGACCCACCTCAGCGCATCCAGCACGTCAATTCCTTTTCGCTATTGACGGCTCGACCGGTGGCGGTGGGTTGGCTTCTAATCCCTCATCAAGCAAGCGTTGATAGCGTTGCTCAAAGTCGCTCACCTGGGCAACTCATGCACCTGTCGTCGGTGCCAGTTGATAACCGCCTCATCGGCCAAGGAGGCCCTGCACCCCTGGCAGTGCTCGACCCAGTGCTCCACCACTTCATCGACTTCCTCACACCACTCCAGGGTATGACCATTAAGAACGTCTGACTGCCCAGCTGGTAAATTATTCAGGCTAACCCGTGAGATCCGGTTATTCCCAAACTACCTCTGGGTGCTCTGTCAATGATCAATTTCAGAACGGGTAGCCATGAGCTACTGATTACCAAACTCCCTACCCTCGTTAAGGCCAAACGCCTCAACGAACACAATGGGGTTGAAGTATTCCCGAAACAGCACAATTTTGCCGTCCACAACTTGAAACAGCCCCCCATAGCGCTGGTCGTAGATGCGCCCTGTGGGAATGATTTCCACGACCCCATGCCATTCGGCAAATACCATTGTCGGGTCTTGCATGGGGTAGAAGACGAGTTCGTCTGTAAAATTCGCCTCCCCGCTGACCTCCGGCCACGCTCCATAGTGCTGAATTAGATTGTCTCGGCCTTCGACTCGACGGGGAAATCCCTCCGGTGCATAAGGCATGTCCTGCACCGCATCCTCGGCCCAAACTGCGGCGAAGGCTTCCATGTCTTTCGTTTCCAGGCTGGTGAGAAAATCTCGTACCGCCTGTTCGGTTTGCTGCCGCTGAAGGTAGGCAACGGGATTTGCCCCAGCTTGGGCGGCGGCGGCCTCAATCAAGGTGCGATCGCCCGTCTCATCGCTGAGTGTAAAAGTCATGGACGCAATTTTCCAACGATTAGATTGACGAACCAACTGATACTCATACTGTCCTGACACCTGCCAGAAGCCTTCCCCCAGATAGTGATCGGCGGTGACATTGACAGTGGCGGCGGCGCGATCGCCGTTCACGTCAACTTGAATATTCGAGAGGGCGTGGTAGGTCTGGTCGAATCCGGGCAGCACCGAGGCCCAGGCGGTCATCAAGCCCGCTGGCGTCTGAGTTTGGACCTCGCCACCGAACAGTGAGGTGTAATCGACCTGAATCTCGCTGGCAAAGAGGGATTCTAAGGTTTCAAAATCACCCTGGTCCGCTAAATTAGCAACGCTCTGCACCCTTGTGGCAATGGCGGCCTGGTCAATGGTCTGGGTGGGCGCAGTGGATGGTGATGGAGGACTGGAGGTTGAGGTTTGTGCGATCGCAGGCATCGCAATACTGATGACCGAAGCGGCGATCGCAGCAGCAAACAAATTTCTCATGGTGAAAGCTCCGACGAGTGGGCAAATTGGGGGCTCAAGCAAGCTGCCCCCCGGTCACATCCAGGTCCATGCCGTTGATGGCAGTGGCTTCATCTAAGGCCAAAAACATAACGGCGTTGGCCATTTCTGCTGTTGTCATAATGCGGGGCGTCACGAAGTTCGGAACCATTTGCTCATAGGTCAGCGCTGGCGGCGACGCCTGCTCCGCTCCCCTGAATCAAAATGGGGTGTCGATAGGAAGCGGGCTTGTCGCCCACCGTTGCGCCGCCCGTAATCATTCCTTGTAGTCCCGGTTCGAAGAAGGTGTAGGGGAAGCGGGTTTCGGGACGGCTGACCTGATCCAACCGTTGCTGGAGTTCTGCCGGAATCTCAAAGTCCAGGGCACCCAGGTTATCTTGTAGCTGGTGCAGTTTGGTTGCCCCGATGATGACGGAAGCCACCGCAGGACGGTGGGCGACCCAGTTCAGTGCCACCTGAGCCATGGAGCGGTCTAATTCCTTAGCAACCGCTTCCAGCTCGGCCACGATCGCCCAGTTCTTTTCAGTGAACTTGTTGAAGGCCGGATTGCCGCTGTTCGCCAGCATCGCCAGACGACCGGAGCCTTCACCACCCTCCTCAGAGGGGCGGTACTTGCCCGAGAGCAGGCCACTGGCCAGGGGCGACCAGACCATAATGCTGGTGCCCAACTGCTGGGCCAGGGCGGTGTACTCGAACTCGATATTGCGCTCCGCCAGGGAGTATTCCAGCTGGACGGTGCTGATGGGTTCCCAGTGGCGCTCCTGGGCCAGGGTCTGGGCCTGGGCCACATACCAGGCGGGGGCATCGGATAGGGCAACATAGCGAACTTTGCCGGAGCGCACCAGATCCTCCAGGGTGCGCATGACCTCTTCCGCCGGGGTGACCTGGTCCCAGGTGTGCAGCATGTAGACGTCGATGTAGTCGGTGTTCAGCCGTTGCAGAGAGCCTTCGACGGCACGCAGGATGTTCTTGCGTCCGTTGCCGCCTGCATTGGGGTTCCCCGGTTCGGCGTTGTAGCTGAACTTGGTGGTGATGATGACGCGATCGCGCGTCCCACTTTCCTTCACAAACTGACCCAGCATCCGTTCGCTGTTGCCGTTGGTGTAGAGGTCGGCGGTGTCGATAAAGTTGCCGCCCGCATCCAGGTAGGCATCAAACAGTTGGCGGGAATTAACTTCATCGGCACCCCAGCCCCAGTCATCCCCAAAAGTCATGGTGCCCAGGGCCAGGCGGCTGACTTTCAATCCGGTGTTCCCTAGCGTGTAGTAGTCCATCTCGTATCTCCTTAGTGGAATAAATAACAGCAGCCCTGTCTTTGGCTTACAATCACCACTATCGGGCAATCCGCAACTCGACTCTTGTAGTAGATTGCTGAGTTTTAGACAGGTCAAACAGGTCAAAGGGGTAACGCCCAAAGCGTTCATCAAAAGTCTTTGAGAGGGTGTTTGGGCATCGGTTTGATGGTTGGGACATGAATAGAAAATCAGCGCTAATGAATGATTTTTGGGTCAACTCTTCGCTTTAACCAACTCAAAGATTGAGGCTTAATTCCTAGATAAGACGCTAAATAATATTGAGGGATGCTCCCTGCGACATCGAGCTGGAACATTCTTACCCCGACCGCAGCCGATAGCCCACCCCACGCACGGTTTCTATCCGCTCGTCGCCCAGCTTTTTGCGCAGGTGGCCGACGTAGACGTTGACGATGTTGGTGCCGGGGTCGTAGTCGTAGCCCCAGATGCGATCGAGGATTTGCTCTCGCGTTAGCACTTGCATCGGGTGTCGGAGGAAGAATTCCGCCAGGAGGAATTCGCGGGCGGAGAGTTCGATGGGGCGATCGCCCACCCAGACCTGGCGAGTCAGCAAGTCGAGGGTGATGTCGCCCACCTGGAGCGCAGTATTGGGCTGGGTGCGGGGGGTGTGGTTGCGGAGCTGGACGCGGATGCGGGCCAGCAGTTCCTCAAAGCTAAAGGGCTTGGTGATGTAGTCATCGGCTCCCCCTTCCAGTCCGGCGACGGTGTGCTCGACCCCCTCACGGGCGGTTAGCACCACGATGGGCACCGTATAGCCCTGACCCCGCAAAGCTTTGAGCACGGTTAAGCCATCCTGGTCGGGGAGGCCGAGGTCGAGAATCACCAGCTCGAACTCCTCACCGTGGCAGACCTGCAGAGCCTGTCGCCCGCTGTTAACGGCGATGGTCGTGAAGCCGTGGGCCTGTAGGCCGGACTCCAAAAAGTCGATGATGCGGGGATTGTCTTCGATGATCAGAATCCGATTCATGGGTTGCGTGGGTGGGAATGGCGTCGAGGGGAATCACCAGGGTAAAGGTCGCCCCCTGACCGGGACAACTGGAAAGCTCCACCCAGCCGCCGTGGGCCTGGGCGATCGCCTCCACAATGGCCAGCCCCAGGCCGTGGTTTTCTCCCTGGTCGCGGGTGGTAGCACGGGCAAACCGTTCAAAGATGCGGGCCTGCTCCTCTACAGGAATGCCCTCGCCCGTGTCGCTGACCCAGAGATAGGCCCGGTTTTCCCGCACCGAGGAGCCGAGGGCGATCGCATCTCCCGCTTGCGTATGGCGAATGGCGTTTTGCACCAGATTCATCACCGCCTGGGTGAGGCGCTGGCGGTCCACCCGAATGGGGCTGAGGCCCTTCGACTCCAGCTTCCACTGGCGATCGCCCATAGAGCGGACCTTCAGAAACAGCTCCTCCGTCAGCCAGTCCAGCTCCTCCGGCTTCAGAACCAGAAAATCGGGCCGCTCGGCCTTAGCCAGCAGCAGCAGGTCATTCACCAGCCGCGCCATGCGGTCGAGTTCATCCAGGGCCAGGGCAATGGTCTGCTCCTGCCGTTCGGGGCGATACTTGAGGGTTTCCAGATAGCCGCGAATCACCGTAATTGGGGTGCGCAGCTCGTGCCCCGCATCCTTCAAGAATTCCTGCTGACTCTCAAAGGCCACCTGGAGCCGGTCCAGCATGTCGTTGAAGGTGGCCGTGAGGCGGGCAATTTCGTCAGTGCCCTCAACGGGAATGCGGCGGGTCATGTCTGATTCCGTGATGGATTCCGCCGTTTGGGTCAGCGTCCGCAGGGGAGCCAACGCCCGCCCCGCCGTAGCCCAGGCGATCGCCGCCGCGATCGCCATTGCCCCCAGCGTCGCCGGAATAATCAGCAGCACCGCCCCATTCACCAGCTTGTAGGCACGGTCAGCACAGTGAACCATCACCAGCACACCCTGGGTCTGGCCCTCTACCACCACGGGTTCAGCGAAGTAAAATAGCTCCCCAGCGGAGGTGTTGACGCTCCCCTGCTGAGCCTCCGTCAGCCCTGCCCAGGCTTGGATGAGGGCCGCATCCTCCGTCAGCAAATCCGTGGGGAACAGCTCAGTGTAGTGATACACCCGCCCCTGCCAGAGGGCGATCGCATAGTCATCAACATCCACGGGCTGATACTGCATCAGGAACTGGTCGAAGATGGCCGCCGCCTGCTGTTCGGGCGACAGGTCTGCATCCACCGACTGCCCCTGCACCAGAGCTTGAAACTCCCGCATCTGCCGCGCCACATAGTCCTCTGACTGGTCGCGAATCCGCTCGTAGAGGATGTGGTGCGTGGCTAAAATCGACGCCATGCTGGACAGGGTTGTCAGCAAAAAATACCAGATGAAAATTCGGGGACGGGTGCTGTTGAACCATTGGCCCCAGCGGGGCAATCGCACGAGGAAAGTCATGGGTGCCTCCAGGACTGTCGAGAGAGCTTAATTTCCAGACGAATCTGGGAGGGCGTTGGGGAGGGGGCGATCGCCATCGTCACCGTGGGCCAACTGGGGACAGTGGACCCCGATTGGGTCATGTGCTGGTGCAGGTAACCCATGTATTGACGCATGGATGGGGAACGACGGGATGGGGGCAGCATAGACGGATCTGGAGAAAGTGGGGCCATGGTTCATCACGCTCCTAAACTAAGATTAGCGGAGTGCTGCTTTTTTGAGGGACTGCGAGGCCCGTCGCCACAGCGATCGCACGTACTTTTTCTGGTCAATGGCGTGCAGCACGATGAAGCCCAGAAATGTGTAGGCAATCCAGAAGTGCAGATCCCGCGCCAGCTCTACCACCGCCGCATTCTCAGGGAAAATATCCCGCAGGGTCGCCACCCAGAAGAAAGGAACGTTGCCGCTCTGGTAGGAGTTGGACAGGAAAAATCCGCTCAGGGGCACGGCCAGCATAAACAGGTAAATGGCCGTGTGCAGCAGAAAGGTGCGCAGCCATTCAGCCGTCATCTTGGGCGATCGCCGCGTGTATTTTTGCCACCAGACCCGCTGCAGCACCAAAATGCGCCAGGTCAGCAGGCCCATGGTCAGCGCCCCGAAAGACTTGTGCAGCGTGTAGGAATGCTCTTGCAGGGCACTTTCCGGCATTCGCACCATCCAGAATCCCCCCACAAACAGCACCAGATAACAGGCCGCCATCAGCCAGTGGATTGACCACAGCTTCTGGAAGGCAGAAACAACTTTGGGCCGGAGTCGGGAACGTTGAGCAACGGTCTTTTGGGTCATAACGCGAGAACTCATCGGATACCTCCTGGTCAGTGAATAGCGGTTGCGCTCTGTCATTTACTATCCGCAAGGTCCATAAATCGCACGTAAACCATTGATAAAAAATTTTTTATGTTGGGGGTTATGTTGGGGGTTATGTTGGGATTTATGTTGAGATTTATCTGAGATGGTTATGGGACACTCCTTCTGAGTGATTAAAAAATCAGGTAGAGCGCCCCCTGTGCGATCGCTCCACCTGATTCTTCTGACAGGGACAAGGCAGGGCCTTGCCCCTGCGATGGGTGGTGAATGCGAAGATTTGCCTACAGTCCAAACCTTACGAATTCATGTTCTCTTCGCGAGCTTCCCTAAACCGCTCATTCAGAGCCTGTAGCTGGTCGCGGTGCATTTCCTCCACAGGTGGCTTCACCGAATTGAGATTGTCTCGATGGGACTCCTGAAAGCGAGGATTTAGGGCCACGGTTGGGACGGCGGCTGCCATTGCTCCGGCGATCGCCACCAGTACAGCTAAGCCAAGGGACTGGATGTTTCGAGAATTAATGCGTTGCATGGATAACCTCCTGAATGATGAATGGCCTGTTTGGGCCTGACATCATTCAGTTTCAGCAACGCCAATAAATCCCCCATAAATCAACCATGAAACCTTTTTTATAGAACGAGAAATTTCCTGCAATCAATCTATTTGAAGAACAAATTTGCCCCGCCGCCGTTCGTGCTGAATGGCAGTATGTACCAGGGCGGCCTGATGGAGTGGAAATCGCTCAACGGCAGGAGGTTGAAGGGTGCCGTCGTCGATCAGTTGGGCAATCTGGGCGAGTTGGGCACCGTCAGTGGGGATGACAAAGATGGGCACACCCCTGACATCGGCGGAGGGAGAAACCACAGGGTCGGCAGCTCCTTCGGTGGAAATCAAAATGCCTCCCGGCTTGATCACCGGCCAGGAACGTTGCCGAGTTTCGCCGCCCACCGTATCCAACACCACATCCACATCGGCGACCTTTTCCTCAAAGCGATCGCTCGTATAGTCAATGGCGTCGTCAACCCCAAGCTGACGAATGGCGTCGAGATTGGCAGTGGCAGCGGTGCCGTAGACCGTAGCTCCTTTCCACTTGGCAAACTGCACCGCGAATCGCCCCACTCCCCCCGATGCCCCGTGAATCAGTACGGCTTGCCCAGCTTGCACCTGTCCCAGGGCAAACAGCGCCTGCCAGGCGGTAAGGGCAATACTGGGAATTCCGGCGGCAGTGGCAAAGTCTACGGTAGTGGGCTTTGCTGCCACCAGATTTGCCGGGGCAACGACATAGTCGGCATAGGCCCCCAGTTGGTTTAGAGGCACCATGGCAAAGACGGCATTGCCCACCGCGACCGTGCCGACCTGGTCCCCCACGGCTTCCACGATGCCCGCGAAGTCGTAGCCCAGGATCAGCGGCAGCGGAAAGGGAAATTCGTCTCGCAGGTAGCCCTGGCGCATTTTCCAGTCGGCAGGGTTGACCGCGGCAGCCTGGACGCGAATTAGCACATCATCGGGACCGGGTTCTGGCCGGGGAGCCGACTCGTACACCAGAACATCGGGTTCGCCGTAGTCGTGGAGCCGAACAGCATTCATTGAGGTCATGGGCTTCTAAGGTTGTAGACGTAGCACTGTTCTACAGGGGTTATTGAGCAACTAAATCTTGCAGAATGGCTCAGGAATGGGCGATCGCCTTCTCTCGCCATTCCCCTTGATCCATCTGGTTGTCGGCATAGACAAATTGCAGATCGGTAATGCCCATAAATCCTAAAACCAGTTTCCGGTAAGGAGTCTGCATGTCATAGCTATGGGCCGGACTGCCTTCGGCACGCTGTAATTCAAGATTAAGCAGGCCGCTACAGTTTGTCGCTAACCTTGAGCTTGTCTTGGCTATAGTAAAAGATTGTTTTCGGCCACCCAAAAAGCCAGAGTGTGTCCCCAACTTTCGTTGGGTTAGCTTATTTTTGAGCTTATATCGTGTAACTGTTGAAAGCCCTCCAGCAGTCCTATTTTGTTTTGCAGGCAAAGGTGGCTCAACTATAAGTTTTAAT
>JAYKGU010000203.1:0-12655 GCA_035285585.1 Synechococcales cyanobacterium | reverse complement strand
TAGAAAACCGGGGGAGCGCCCCGCCGGGGCGCTCCCCCGGTTTTCTAACCTTCGTTTTTCAATGCAGTTCTACTTATTGCGACTGAGCCAATAGGCGTTGTTATGACGGCTGCCTATCAAATTGGTGTGCCTGAATGACGCTTGCAAACTAAGCATAAAAGGGACGAGTACTGTGCTTTTGGACGACATTCAAGCGACTCAATCCAGCGTGTTTGATCAGACAACCGGTCTGTTTGAACTCGCCTCTCCCCAGGACATTCTCACCGCCCTGGCGCAACCCGCGACGGCTTTGCTGGCCCCGCTGGCCGAGCAGGCCCGCACCTCCGATGCAGACGCTTCGCTTGTGGGGGATGGGTTAATCAATCGCCTCAGCGGTGGCCCAAAAACTGACCGGATCATCGGTAAGGCTGGATCGGACCAGATCCTGGGGCGTCAGGGCATGGATATCCTCGATGGTGGATCGGGAAGCGATCGGTTGCTCGGCCATGGGGGGGCGGATCTGTTAACCGGCAGCGGCGGGGGCGATCGCCTTCTGGGTGACCAGGGGCGGGATATCCTTTGGGGCGATCGCGGGCGTGACCGCCTCAAGGGTGGCAGTGATGGCGACCTGCTCTTGGGCGGGACGAACCGGGATCGGCTCACGGGCCAGAGCGGTGACGACCTGCTGTGGGGTGAAGGTGGCCGGGATGATCTCAAGGGCAGCCGGGGCAATGACTGGGTCTGGGGTGGTCGCGCCACCGATACCCTGCGAGGAGACGGTGGAAGAGATGTGCTGGCTGGAGAGGCGGGCAATGACCAGCTAGAGGGCGGCTCTGGCGCAGATATCCTGGTCGGAGGCATCGGTGAAGATACCTTGATAGGTGGAGAGGGGGCTGATACCTTTGTGGTAGCCGCCGATGGCATCGACAAAATTCTCGACTTTGAAGTTGGGGTCGATGCCCTGTGGGTGGATGGCGATCGCCCCTGGACCACCCAGTCGCAAGGGACGGACACCTTGATTCAAGGCCAAACCGGGGAAACGCTGGCCGTGTTGAGCGGCGTCACCGTCCTGGACAGTCCAACGACCCTGATCAGCAATGCCCAAGGGGCACCTCCTCCTCAGTCCTCCGCTGGCATCGATCCGCCGCCTCCCCCTGCTCCCCTCCCTGACCTGACGATTCCCCTGCCCGAAGACCCCATGCTGCCCGCAGTTACCGATATCTACACCGTCCGCCCCGATATCCTTGCCATCACCGTGGAAACGGGTGAGGTGACCTATGGACAGCAGGTTCCCTATGTGCCGCTGGCGGGCGATCGCCTCGTGCAGGAAGGCAACGAAACCTGGCTGCGGCGCAATGGAGAGCTGGTGGGCAACCTGGTGGGCAAAGACCAATCTTTGCTCTACACCTTTGATCAACTGGCGGGCGATCCCCTGGATACGGAATGGGCGGATCAAACCTTTAGCTACAGCCTGAGTTCGCCCACCGATCAGGAGTTTGTCGGGGCGATCGCCCCCACCAACGTGTTCCGCAAGTCTGCCCCGACCAGTATGGCCCGCGTGGGTCGCTGGGAGTTTGACTGGGCCATGGAGCACACCCTCTACCTCCAGTTGCCTAAGGAACTGGAAGTCGGAGAGATTTACAGCCTGGACTTTAATGCTGGACAGCTCCGGGATTTCTCCTTCCGGTATTTGCCCGACCAGGACGTGAGCGAGGCGGTACATGTTTCCCACATTGGCTTCCGCCCGGATGACCCCAACAAGGTGGGCTACCTGTCGGCCTGGATTGGCAACGGCGGCAGTCTGGATTATCCAGACGGCCAGACCTTTTGGGTGATTGATGAGGCTACCCAGGAGCGGGTGTTTACCGGGGTAACGGAGAAGACTCTGGCCCCTGGCGAGCTGGAAGATCCGCGCGATCGCAACTATACCCGCACCGAAGTTCACCGCATGGATTTCTCGGCCCTTACCCGTCCCGGCCAATACCGCGTCTATGTCGATGGGGTGGGCACCTCTCTGCCCTTTGAAATCGGTGAAACCGTCTGGCAGGAAGCCTTTACCACCTCGGCCCGTGGCTTCTATCACCAGCGCAGCGGCATTGAGCTAACCCAGCCCTACACGGATTGGGAGCGGCCCCGGCCCTTCCATCCCGATGACGGCCTCAAGGTCTACCAGTCCACGGCGTCTTTGATGGACACCAAAAACGGTTTGAACGCCGCTGGGGTAGACGAAGACAACTTCGCCAGCCTGGTGAGCGGCAAGACGGAGCAGGTGGTGAAAGATGCCTGGGGGGGCTACTTTGATGCGGGGGATTGGGATCGGCGCATTCAGCATCTGGGGGTGGCGCGATCGCTCCTGGAGCTGGCGGAACTCTTCCCCGATTACTTTGCCGACGTTTCCCTGAACATCCCCGAATCCCACAACGCCCTGCCCGACATCGTGGATGAAGCCCTGTGGGGGCTAGACTTTTTCAAGCGCCTCCAGTTGAACAACGGCGGCATTCGCGGCGGCATTGAGTCCTCAGGCCATCCCCTGCATGGGGAAGCCAGTTGGCAAGAGTCCCTGGAAGTAATGGTCTATGCCCCTGACCCCTGGTCAAGCTACATCTATGCGGGAACGGCGGCCCAGGCGGCTTCGCTGCTGGAGTCCCAGTTTCCCGCCCTGGCCGCCGACTATCGGCAAAGCGCCATCAAAGCCATGAACTACGCTGAGCGGGAGCTGGGCAAGTATGCGCCCGACGCCCTACCCCATGCCGTGAAGGATGAGCGCAACCTGGCGGCGATTGAGCTGTATCGCCTTACGGGTAACCGCCGCTGGCACAATCTTTTCCTGGAAACAACGGTCTTTACTGACCCCGAGCAGCCCGTAGTGGAGCCAGGCCTGCACGCCCAGCGGGATGCCGCCTTTGTCTACAGCCGTCTTGATCCGGCCCTGGTGGATGGGGTGGTGCAGACCAACGCCCGCACTGCCCTACTGGCGGAAGCGGACACGGTTGCGGCCTACACCGAAGAAACCGGCTTTGGCTGGACTAAGCTCAACCCCTGGGAGCCAGTGAGCTGGGGAGCCAGCAGCTTGGCGGTGCCCAATGTCTTGCCCATGCTGCGTGCCCATGCTCTAACTGGAGATGAAGCCTACCTGGAGGCCAGTCTGCTGGCGTCCCAGTTCTCGGCGGGGGCCAATCCACTCAACAAGACCTTTACCACGGGGGTGGGCCACGATTTTCCCCAACATCCCCTGGTGGTAGATCAGCGGATTATGGGGGTCGAGCCGCCTCCCGGCATTACGGTGTACGGCCCCCTCGACTCGGTGCGCTATGGCGACTACTGGGGCTGGAAGCTTCTGCAGGATTCGGTCTTTCCCAATGCCTACGGCTGGCCCACGGTGGAAGCCTACTTTGACGTCTACCAGCTTCCCGCCATGAACGAGTTCACCATCATGCAGTCCATGATGCCTACGGCCTATACCTGGGGCTATTTGGCGGCTCGCAGTGGCGAGGGCTGAGGCTGGGGCGATCGCCCCCCCCGATCCGCCATGGTGTAAAAGCTGTCAACCCGCTCATCGGGGGCCACCCCGTTGATCACCATGCCCGACACCCGCAACCCCGACTGCAAAAGACCGTCCCGTGCCTCGGTGGCGCTGTCGCGGTGGAGCTGGTCGGGGCGCACCACTAGCAGGGTACCATCGGCAATTTTGCCCAAGATGTAGGCGTCGGGGGCAGCCAGCAGGGGCGGCGCATCCAGCAAAATGTAGTCGTAGGTTTGCCCCAGGTCACGCAGCAGACGATTCATGCGGTTGGAGTCCAGCAGGGCCATGGGGCTGGGGGGCAGAATGCCACCGGCCAGCACGTCGAGGTGTGGGTTGACAAACTGGATAGCGTCGGTCAGCTCCGTCTCGTCCACCAGCACGTTACTCAACCCCTGCAAGTGGCCCAGCCGCCAGATCTGGTGCTGACGGGGGCAGCGCATATCTGCTTCAATCAGCAGCACCCGATGGGACAGATCCGCCAGGGAAGCCGCCAGGTTAGCTGCCACGGTGGATTTGCCTTCCCCTGGCGTGGGGCTGGTGATGTTGATCACCCGCAGCGGCTGGTCAGAACTGAGAAACTTCAGGTTGGTTTGCAGCATCCGGTAGGACAGGCTCACCGGGGAAAAGGGACTGCGCAGCACGGGAATCTCGGCAAATTCCACGGCGGTGCCCGAACTGTCGGGGGCGGGGGGCTGCCAGCGGGGAATTTTGCCCAGCAGAGGGTATCCGAAAATTTCCCGGGTTTCTTTGACGGTTTTGATGGTGGGGTCGAGGAGTTCGATGAGCAGGGCGATCGCCACCCCCAAAATTAGGCCCATTCCCCCCGCCGCAATCGGGTAAAGCATCGCCTTCGAATCGTTGGGCTGCTGGGGGACGCTGGCCCGATCGATGACCCGCACGTTCCCAATGTTCTGATTTTCTGCCACCTGAATATCCTGCAATCGACTGAGCAGGGTTTGGTAGGTGACGCGGGCGGCCTCTAAGCGGCGGGTGAGTTCCTGCTGGCGCTGCTCAAGCTGGGGCAGTACGTTCGCCCGATCCTGAAACTGGCGCTGCTGCTGGGAGAGGGTATCTACCGCATTTTGCAGGGCGTTGCGGCGGGCCGTTTCTTCTACCAGAGCTTGCCGCAGGTCTTGCTGCCCCTCCCCCGACTGCAGAGGATCGTCCGTGGTGACGGTGCTGTCTACATCATCCAGGCGATCGCCCAGTAGGTTGGTGAGCCGCCGCTGCTCTTCCCGCAGCTCTTCCACAATCGGGCTGGCCTCCGTAAACCTCGATAGGGCGGTGGCCAGCTCCACCTCTACCTGCTGAAGTTCTTCCACGGCTGCCTGCACCCCTGGGGTCTGACTCACCGCATTGGCGCGAATGGCCGCCTCGGGGCTAAGCCCCACCTGATCCTCCAGAAACTCCAGCCGCCCGGTGGAGGCACTGAGCTGGGCCTGCTGGGTGCTGATTTCGCTGTTGAGCTGATCCAGGGCATTGGCAACCGCCTCCGATTCCTCCTCAATGGAGACAATCTGGTTTTCTTCCTTGAAGCGACGCAGGTTCGACTCGGCGGTTTCCAGGCGAGACTCGACTTTGGGAAGCTGGGTTTCAATAAACTCGCGGGCGGCCACGGCCTCGGAGCGATTTTCCTGAACGTTGCGGTCGGTGTATTGGCTGATCAGTTCGTTGACAACGGCAGCGGCCACTTGCGGGTCGGGGGAGGTGTAGGCGATGCGCAGGGCATCCACACTGCCCACAGGACGTACCGTCAGGTTGCGGGCGATCGCTGCCGGATCGCGCAGTTCTCCCTCTTCATTACGCAGGTCGAGGGCGACAACCACGTCCTCCAGCAGGGTTTGCGATCGCAACACCAGCGCCTCTGTCTGGGCCGCACTCCCCAAACGTCCCCCAGCTTCCCCTTCTAACCCCAGTTGGTCCAGCACGCCAATCAGGTTGGCAACCTGATCGCTGGAAATCTGGAGCGTGCCCTCCGCCTCATAGGTGGGCTGCTGGGATAGGGCCGCCGCGCTTCCCAGGGCCACCGAAACACCTACGGCAGAAGCGATGGGAATCCACCGTCGGCGCAGAATCCGCCAAATTTGGCGGGGGTTGATTTGTACGTCAAAGGCTTCAGGATTGCGGGATGGCATGGCGATTTGGGAAAGTGGGACGCAAGAAATGGGGGCAATCTTGGCTTTCTAGTGTGAGGGTTGCTGCGCGAAAACATCTCTACCCGAGGGCACAATCTCCGTCTGGGGCGGCGCAGGCGGCAGATGATTCAAAGAACTCGCCTCGGCTGGACGCACTGGGAAGGACTGTCCGGCGATCGCCCCCACCATCACCCGCTGCAACCAGGCGGCTTCCTGGTGGATGTTGAAAGCCTGTTCAACCATTGCCCGCCCCGCCTGGCCAAACTGCGATCGCAGCTCCGGATCTTGAATCAGTCGCTCAATGCGCTCCGTCAAAGCCTCCCCATCACCAGGGGGGACGAGGTAGCCGCTCACCCCATCCGTCACCAGCTCGCTGATGCCCGCAATCTGCGTCGTGACCACGGGCACCCCCGCCGCCATCGCCTCCATCAGGGACACGGGCACCCCCTCGGCAAAGCTGGGCAGCACAAACACGTCCGTATGCTGCAAATATTGCCGCACCGTGGTTTGGGACTGGTAGCCGACAAAGTCCACCATGTCCGTGAGGTGAAGCTGCTGGGCCAACTGCTCCAGGGCGGGGCGATCGCCACCATCCCCCACCACCGTCAGCCGCAGTTCGGGGAAGCGAGGAGCCAGACGGGCCAGGCTCTCCAGCAGCACGGGCAGACCCTTGGCGGCGGCCAATCGGCCCACGTAGAGCAACCGCTGCTGACCCGCCCGGTGGTTGACGAGCTGAAACAGGGCCGGGTCTACGCCACAGTGAACAATGGCCAGCTTCGCCCAGTGGGTCATGGGCACCAGCAGCATGGCCTGGCTGCGGCAGTAGTGGCTGATGCAGGCCACGAACAGTGCCCGCTCGATTTTCTCATCCAGCCGCCAGCGGTGAACTTCAAAGAAAATATAGGGGCCGTGCAGGGTGAAGCTGAAGGTCTGCCCGCCCAGCTCAGCAGCCAGCATGGCGACGGTGCAGCTGGAATCGGCAATGTGGTTGTGCAGGTGCTGTACCTGGCGCGATCGCAGCTCATGGGCCAGCAGCCCCGCCTCGGCAAAGTAGAACAGCTGGTAGAGCGTCCCCCGCAGTCCTGCCTGCCGGGTGGCCCAGGCGAGACGCAGGCCCCGGAGGTAGCGACCGGGGGCGCTCACCAGTAAGGACAAATGGGCGATCAGCAAGGGCCAGAATCGAGGTGGGAGTAAGTAGGTGGTGCGATCGCGCTCCATTTGCTGCTCAACGCCCACAATATGGTGTTCCCCTGGCGGACGCACGGAGAAGGTCTCCACCTCCATGCCGTTTTCCCGCAGGGTGGCCACTTCCCGCTGGATAAAGGTGTCGGTGGCTCGGGGGTAGGTTCCCGTGAGATAGGCGATGCGCATTTGTTAAAACTCCTCAAACGATGGGTCTGGCTGTCCCCATTTGCTTCCCTCTGGGCAATGGGACTTCAGGCGAAAGGACGGGCAGCGCCAGCGAACTCTGGCAGCGATCCAGGGCCTCCGGCAGGGAGTAGCGGGGCGACCACTGGAGGACTTGTCGGGCGCGATCGCTGCTGTAGCGCAAGGGCTTAACACGGGCATGGAGGCTGGCCGGAGTCAGCAACCCTGGTCGCTTCAGCCGCCGTCCCAGCCGTTGATGCAGATGGTCATCCAGGGATTCCATCAGGTCCGCCGCCTGCCGCATCCAGCCCCAGGAAATTGGAATCGTGCCGTGAGGACGCAGACCCCGTTCTGCCAACAGCCGGACGTAGGTGTCCTGGGTGGGGGCGGGGTCGTCCACCAGGTTCAGGGTCTGGCCGATGGCTGCGGGGCGTTCGATGGCTTGAGCAATGGCGATCGCGCAATTCTCCACGTAGGTGAGGGGTAGGGGAGCCTGACGGCCAATGCGCAGCCACAGCCAGTTGCGGAGGTTGGCCCCCAGTCCCGCCGTCCACCACTGGCCCCGACCGTACACAATGCCGGGACGGAGAATGGTCACCCGCCCATTCTGAGCGGCGGCAAACTGGCGCACCTGCTCCTCCTGGGCCAGCTTCATCTGGGCGTAGATATCCCGATGGTGGGGGGCAGCCTCCAGCGGCGAGGCTTCGGTAAGCAGGCTGTTTTCAGGCAGTCGCTGGTAGTCGTATACGGAGAAGCTGCTGATCTGCACCAGGCGGCGCACGCCCGTGTAGGCCATCGCCTGGAGCAAATTTTTGGTGGCAGTGAGGGTCTGGGCCGTTTGGGTGGCCCAGTCACCCGTTTTGGCCGCCGCCAGATGGATGACCGCGTCCGTACCCGCCACCGCATCCGCCAGTCCATCAGCCTGGGTCAGGTCAGCGGTGACCTGACCCAGGTGGGGATGGTTGAGCCACGGTAGGGCAGATGCGTCCCGCCCCGGACGAACGATGGCCCGCAGGGCATGGCCCCGACGCAGCAGCTCCGCCGTAACGTAGCGACCGATAAAGCCGGTGGCTCCAGTGATCAGCAGGGGGCGAGAATTCATCCGGACTTAGCTCCTCGCGTGACAAAGGGGGACTTGTACTCGATCAGGGTACTGGGCTGCTTGCGCCAGCGGCTCAGCCAGTATTTGCCCTGGCCAATCACCTGGGGGAACTTGGACAGAACGCAAAAGATGGCGTAAAGACGGGCATGGGCGGGGGAGTCGTGGCGATCGCGCCGCCGCTGTTGATAAATCCGCCACCCCAAAACCGGATAGGCCAGCAGCAATAGTAGACTTTGACCGCCCGTCGGCAGCACCAAACCCAGAGCCAGCAGGGGCAGCACCGCCCCCCACCAGAGGCCGCTCCAGCTTTTGCGAATCATGTAGCGCTCCGGGGGCAGGCCATACATCACGGCACCCTCAGCCACGGCCCAGCCGCTGCGCACCGATCGCGTCCACCATTGGCTAAAGCGAGTCATGGCGGCGTCGTGACGGGTCATGTCCGCACCAATGCGCCAGATTTCCCAGCCCTGTCGCCGCATCCGAATGCACATCTCCGGCTCTTCGCCGCAAATCAGCCGCCCGTTGTAGCCATCCACCCGGTTTAGGGCCTCTATCCGAATCAGGGCATCGCCGCCACAGCCCTCGGCCTCGCCGATGGGCGTGTTCCACTCCATATCGGCCAGCCGATTGTAAGGAGACGCGTTGGGAAACTTTTCCCGCCGCCGCCCGCACACAATGGCGATCGCCGGACTTTCATCCAGCACAGCCACCGCCCGCTCCAGCCAGCCTTCCACCAGCTCACAGTCGCCGTCGATGAACTGGATATAGGCCAGTTCGGGATGGTGTTTGGCCAAATAGTCGAACCCGGCATTGCGCCCCCGTGCCATGGTGAACGGTCGGGAGGGATCGAGGGCGATCGCCGCCACCCCCATTTCCCGCGCCGTTGCCAAACTCCCATCGGTGGAGCCAGAGTCCACATAAACAATGGGCATCTCATCGGGCAACTGGGCCTTGAGGGAGCAAAGGCAGTTGACCAGGCGATCGCCCTCATTGCGTCCAATGGTCACCACGCCAATTTGATTCATACTCATGATCCAGCTCTATCCATTCACACAACAGGTTTTCAGGTCTTTCTTAAGGTCTTTCTAAAGGTCTTTACCGCACTTTCCGATCACCGTCTCTCAAGTCAATCACCATGTCCTATAGCGCCCACGGCATTGGCTCAATGGGATCAAAGGTGCTGGTCACTTCATAACTGGTCCCAGTTTCGTGGGCGTTGTGGATGGCCAGCACCACTTCGTTGACATGGAGGGAGTATTCGGGGGAAAGGCGACAGGGGCGGTCTTGGGCGATCGCCTCGGCCATTTCCGCTACGCCCCGGCAAAAGTCCATTTGCTGAGAACCACGGTAGCCAAATCGGGAGCGAGATTGCCCTACCAGCCGACAGCGGCGCTTCCAGGGGGTGAGAAAAGTCTTGCGGCGAATGGTGAGGCGGCGACGAATGTAGACGGGGGACTGGTAGTACCAGCAATCGTCGGTGTAGAGAATGCCGTCTTCGCCCACAATCTTAAGGCCGTGGTCGTGGGGCGCAACGATGCTACAGGTCAGCCGGGCCACCACCCCGGACGCAAACTGGATGCAGGCCACGGAGAAGTCGGGGGCATTGGGTTCCAGGGGCACATCCGTCTCTTTGTTGGGCATGGTGCAGGAGGAGAACGCTGTGATTGATTGGGCTGGCCCAAAGAAAGCCACCAGCCAGGCGACGTAGTAACCCGCGTGTTCCAAAGTACAGCCCACTTCAAACTCATCTTTGTAGGGCCAGGGCAATCCCGATTCGCTCTGCCAGCGCTGATAGGGCATTTTGGGAATCATGCCGTCGTCCATTTCGGCGTAAACCAGCCGCACGGGGCCGACTTTGTTCTGTCGGAGCGATCGCCACAAAGTCTGAGCCGTTTCCCCCAGAAGGGAACAGGGAGCCGAAAGGAGATGCAAATTTCTTTCCTTTGCCAGAGCCACCAGCTCTTTGGCCTGCTCAAATTCCATCGCCAAAGGCTTTTCGGAATAGACGTGCTTTCCCGCCTGCAAACAGGCTTTGGAGACTTCGTAGTGACTCCGGGGATTGGTGAGGTTGAGAACGATATCAATGGCATCGTCCTCCAATAACCGCTCCAAAGTTGGATAGACGGGTACTGCATAATAGTCAGCAAAGCGCATGGCTCGCTCTTTGTTGCAGTCCATCGCACCAATAAGTTCCAGTTCGGGGTGGGCGGCCATGGTTTTCACGTAGTAATCCGCTACGAAGCCGCAGCCAACAATAGCCAGTCGCATAGGTTCAGCCAATTGAGACGATTATTCTGAAACAATTTTCACGGAGTTGCCTACCGTAAAGCTTGAATAAAGCGTAATGAAGATGGGATGAGAAGTAATTGATCCTATGGAAAGGCTTTGCTGATTCAAAAGAGAGGCTTTCGTCACGACCATAAAGCTTTCCAATGATAGATGAAGGGCGCTGCTTCCCTTCGGTTTAATGCGTTAGCGCTCCTTGAAATTCATATCCAATAGCTGGTATTTCATGACAACCCTAAAATCCCTTGCAACGCGTGGTGCTGCCTGGACCATCTTTGGCTACGGCTCTTCTCAGGTGCTTCGCCTCGGCAGCAACATTGTTCTGACGCGGCTGCTGGTGCCGGAATTCTTTGGTTTGATGGCCATTGTGAATACGCTTCGGATGGGATTGATGCTATTCTCTGACGTGGGCGTTAATCAAAGCATTATTCAAAGCCCCCACGGTGACGATCCCAACTTCCTAAGAACAGCCTGGACGCTCCAGGGTCTACGAGGCATTGGCATCTGGCTTATTTGTCTGATCCTGGCCTATCCCATCGCCCAGTTTTATGGGGAGCCGCAGTTTGTCTGGGTGATTCCCATCATTGGCTTCACCGCCGTGCTGGATGGATTTAACTCCACCTCCCTTTACACCCTCAACCGCCATCTAGACCTGGGGCAGGTGACCCGCCTGGAGCTGGCTTCCTTTATTTGTTCCATCGTCGTCATGATTGGCTGGGCCTGGGTGTCACCGACTATTTGGGCGCTGGTGTCGGGAAGTTTTGCCTCGTCCCTATTTATGCTGGTAGCGAGCCACTGGAGTCTTCCCGGCATTCGCCACCGCTTCTCGTGGCATCAAGACGCGCTGAAGGATTTATTTAACTTTGGTAAGTGGGTGTTTTTGGCCACGACGATGCTATTTCTGGCAGAACAGGCCGATCGCCTCATTTTGGGAAAGCTACTGTCGTTGGAAATGCTGGGAATCTATACCATTGCCTTCACCCTGTCGAACGTCCCCAGGGCGGTGATCAAGCGTCTTAGCAATAAGGTCATTTTTCCCACCATTTCCCGCCAGGCCGATTTACCCAGGGTGCAACTTCGGGAGAAAATTCTGCGGCAGCGGCGCAAGCTGCTGCTGGGGCTGGCCCTGCTGGTGAGCATGGCCGTTTGCGTAGGTGATGTGGCCATCGAAATTCTTTACGACGATCGCTACCTTCCTGCCACCTGGATGATGCCAATTCTCTGCGTCGGTGTCTGGTTTGCAGTGCTGGTATACACCACCAATCCAGCACTGATGGGTATCGGCAAACCTATCTATTCCGCTTACAGCAATATAGTGCGGTTTGGGGCGATCGCCATGGGTATTCCCCTTGGCTATCAAATCGCAGGCATTCTGGGAGCAGTGCTGATGGTGGCCCTCAGCGATATTCCCCCATTCCTCACCCTCACGTTGGGGCTACAGCGGGAGAAGATGAGCTTTTTGCGGCAGGATATTTGGGCCACCGCAGCGTTTCTGGCCTGCTTGGCGGCACTACTGAGCCTGCGCTATGCCCTGGGGTTTGGGCTACCGATTGAGGCGCTGTATAACGGGTGATTCTCTGAGATATATTTTTGGGATATATGTTTGGTTGGATTGTTGGTCGGGGTTTGGGGCGATCGCCCTATTTTTGGCTCAAAAACTCATCTATAGTTAGCCCAGCCTGGCGAATTAACCCTCTCAATAAACCAGGCGCTAATTCACGGTGGGCAGGAACTGAGAGAGTTGGTTTTGTCTCATGCCATAGAATCATGTGGCTTCCTGTCTGATGATCCAGGATGTAGCCGAATTTGCCAAAAATCTTAACAGCTTGCTTCCCGGAAATGTTTGATAAGCGACCCACTAAACGACAACCTCTCCCAGAAACGCTTCTACTTCAAGCGGTTCATAGGGTTGTCCATGTTTTTCCTGTACATAGAGATAGCCCTTAATAGCATCTTTAATGTTAGCGATCGCTTCATCTAAGGTTTTCCCCTGGCTCATGCACCCCGGCAGTGCAGGAACATCTGCGACGTAGCCTTGATACTCGGTGTCGAATGTAAAAATCACTTGAAATCTCATTCTGCTTCCTTAGTTTTTGTGTAGCCGGTCAAATTTATTTTAGGGCGATCGCCATGGGGGGTATCAACTTAAGGCGGGAAATCCTGGTTGGACAGGAGCCAGAATCCAGGAGTCAGAATTCAGGAGAGAGCTGACTTCTGGCTCCTGACTCCTGAATTCTATTCTTGGGAAAGCGTCCCGCCTTA
>JAYKGU010000202.1:0-34606 GCA_035285585.1 Synechococcales cyanobacterium | reverse complement strand
ATAGCAGCAGCTTGGCCCGCGCTTTCGATGGGGCTTTGTTGAGCCACCGACCGAAGTAAAAGTTACCGGCAACTGAGACAAGCAGTAAAGGAACGTAGGCAGGATTCCAGTAACCGTAAAACGCAATTGAGGCCAGCGTTAGCCAATACACGGCCAGCTTAATGGAATGAAAGCGAATCAGCCCAAAATAGATGATTGCTGTAATAGGGAGAAAGCAAAGAATAAATTCATAAGAATTAAATAGCAAGGGAATGCCTCCGCGCCTTTGCAGTGTTTGTTACGCCGTACTCGCTACACGGTACCCGTCACCGTTTTTGGGGGTCATCAGAGTGACGCGCAGCGGTCGTGGATAGCGAAACCAACCTACTCAAAATCTTCAGGCATTCCTAGGAATTTATGTTGAAGCTCGTATCAAGATCTCTGGGGTCGTCCGTGAAGATTAATTAACTTCATCGGAAAAATACGGAGCCAGACAGCAGCCTCAAATTTGTTATTCTGTCAAGATTTGCCGAAACCTTTACCCCGATTGGCAGAAGGCATACAGACGCAGGCTTCTAACTGCGATCGCAGGGTTTCATGGTCTAAATCTTGGCCAATGAGCACCAGTTGATTCTTCGGTTCTCCCTTCCACTCTTCATCGTCAAGGGTGAACCGCTTACCGCTCAGGTGAAACACATGACGCTTAGGACTCTCGTCAAACCAGAGAATACCCTTAGCCCGAAAGACGTTATCGGGAAGCTGATTATCTAGAAAATACTGGAACCTACGGATAGCCAGGGGGCGATCGCTCTGAAATGAAATTGACGTAAAGCCATCATTTTCCAGGTGGTGGGAATGGTGGTGATGGTCATGGTGATGATCGTGACCGTGGTGATCGTGATGGGCGTGATGGTCATGATCATGGGCATGGGGGCCATGGTCTGAGCCGCAGTCGTGATGATCGTGCTCATGGTCATGGTGCTCGTGGTGATCATGTCCATAGTCTGCCCCATCTTCCTCAGAGGTGAAGTAGCGGTCAGATTCAAAGAGACCTACGCTCAGAATCAGCGGTAGAGGAACCTGGGACTGGGTGGTGTGGATGATCCGTGCGCCTTCTCTGACTTTACGAATACTGTCTTCCAGGTACTGAAGTCGCGCCTCATCAACTAGATCAACCTTGTTGAGCAAGATAATATCGCCGTAGGCAATTTGATTAACCGCCGCTTCGCTGTTGAATAAATCGAGGCTGTAGTTTTCGGCGTCGACCACCGTCACGATGGAATCGAGGCGAGTCAGATCCCGCAGCTCAGTGCCCAAAAACGTTAAGGCCACCGGCAAGGGATCGGCAATCCCTGTCGTTTCAACCACCAGGTAATCAACCCGCTCCTGCCGCTCTAGCACCCGGTAAACCGCTTCCATCAGGTCATTATTGATGGTGCAGCAGATGCAGCCATTGCTCAGCTCGACCATGTCACTGTCGTCACCCGTGGTGATAAGCAGGTCGTTGTCGATGCCAATCTCACCAAACTCATTGACGAGCACCGCTGTTTTCAGCCCTTCTTGATTGGTCAGGATGTGGTTCAGCAGGGTGGTTTTGCCGCTGCCTAAAAAGCCGGTGATGATCGTGACGGGCAAGCCATGCTTCTGATCATCCATGCCCTGTGGGGTTGCTTGGGGTTGGGAGGGTGTGGCGGCTGATGTCATAGCTTATAGAAATGGGAAGTAGGGTCGAACAATAGGATTAAAAGACGGAACCAAGTAGGTCAGCACAATTAAATTCATGTTAGAGAACCGGAGCGCTCCCCCGGTTTTCTAACCTTCGTTTTTCAATGCAGTTCTACTTATTTTGGGATTGTTATGCGGACGGCAGACTCGAAGGCCGTTACCGCATCCATTATTGTAGCGACTTCTGGGAGTGAGTTGATAAGCGCTAGCAGTGAGCATTCTCAGACAAAAATCATCTGGCGGACGGGGGAGTCCGCTAAATTAAACCCAGAGACTGGCCTGACCAACTCGGTATCGGATACGGCACTGATCATGAGAGGTTTCTATGGGTATCGAAGAATTTACTGGGTTAATTCATCCGGCCCTTACGGTTGGAATTGTGTTTCCACTAATCGGTATGGTTGTTGGACTGGCGTTGCAAACGCGGACCCGGCGGGTGCAGCTTGAAGAAAAAGTCAAAACCAAAATTGCACCGACCGTCGGACCAACCCACCTGCAGCTAGGGCGGTGGTTGACCACGTCGGTGGTCGTCTTTACCATGATTGGCCTCGCCCATCCCATCATCACCAAAATGATTGAGAACAACGTTTGGGCTAGCGAGCCTAAACGGGTGATGTTTGTGGCGGCGCTCTTTGGGTTGACGCTGGCTTCTCTGGCCTGTTTGTTTCAGGCTAAACCCAAATCCTGGCGCGGAGTTTTTGCGACCCTGACGGGCATGGGGCTGGTGCTGATTGGCTGCCAGCCGGAGATCTTTCGGCGTGGGTTTGCCTGGTACACTTCCCACTACTACTACGGCATGACGGCAGTGTTGCTGATGGTTTTTTCCCTGGCTATTGTGCCTGACATTTATCAAGACCGCCAGAAGCGCTGGCGACGCGCCCATACTTTTTTGAACATCTTCGCCACCCTCCTATTCCTGGGTCAGGCTTACACCGGGGCGCGGGATCTTTTTGAGATTGGCCTGTACATGCCTCCACCGGGGCTGCTGCTGCCGTTTCTGCGGTAACTTTTTGCTGCTTAGGAGAGAACGGGCGATCGCTCCCAAACTACCCACCCCGCCTAACCCGCCTGTAGCATCATTACCAGAGCCAGCCCGCCAGCGACAATCATCACGCCAGCGGGCATTATTTTGCGGGTTTTGGCGAGCCGAATCGCGAAGACGATGATCAGCAAAGCCGTGACGGCAACAGCCAGCCACTGACCCCAGCCAATTCCCGCCGCTGCCAGCAGCCCTCCCAGAATGAGTAAAAGACCGCTACTGATCCCCGAAATCAGGGAGGGTTTGCTCCTGGCTCTGGTGTAGCCCCAGATCCCCCCAGCCAGGGCTAGAATACCGTAGGCGATCGCCGCAATAATCCCTAAAATGCCCATAGTGCCCTCCGCGCCGCTAGATTAACCCTATCACGCCCCTTCTCCGATTCTGGCGACAACGAAATCCCGCAGTTCATGGCTGAATCTCTAGCATCTTCGACACCTGCTCCCTTCCCTTACACCGTCCAGCATCTCCGCCGCGATGCAGCTTCCCTGCTGCTCTATCAGGCCGTTCTGCAATCCGAGCCAGGGCGAGCGTTCCTGACCCTGCTCCAGCATTTGCACGAGCGGTCTACCGATGAACTGGCGTGCCTGACCGCCTATGGCCAATGGTTTAGTGCCCTGGCCGCTGCCCAGCAGACCTGGCAGGCCCATCTGCTGACCCAAATTCTTAAGGCAGACAATCCTTTTACCCAGCAGGCCCAGGCGGCTCCCCTCACCGAACTGCCCGCCAGCCTCATTGCGGCGGCAGGGGCCGACCTGACCCGGCTACAGCGTCTCTATAGCTGCACCGGAGCGCAAATCAGCCAGTGGGTGCAGGCGATCGCCCCCCGTTCCGAAGCTCCCATTCCCTGGGGTGATAGCCTGGAGGACGGCAGCTTAGACCCGGCAGATAGTGGCCTTGCTATTGACCCATCCTCTGGCCAACTGCCCTCGCTGCCCATCTGGAACCGGCTCCAGCGCGATCGCCACTGGGCAAAGGCCATTCCTGACCTGGCAGCATTCCATCGGCAGGGGGGGGTGGGGAAGTTTGCAGAGTACCGTGCCCTACGGTGGCAGGCGGGGCAACTGGTGGGCATTCCCCATCCCGACCCCATTCGCCTCGATCAGCTTGCGGGTTACGAACACCAGCGCCAGACCCTGGTGCAAAATACGGAGGCGCTGCTCAGAGGTTATCCAGCCCTGCACGTCTTACTCTATGGCAGTCGTGGGTCAGGGAAGTCGTCCCTGGTCAAAGCGCTGTTAAACCAATATGGCGATCGCGGTCTCCGGCTGATTGAGGTGGGCAAAGCAGATTTACACCATCTGGCAGAGATTGTGGAACCCCTGCGCCACCAGCCCCTGGCCTTTATCTTATTTGTGGACGACCTTTCCTTCGAGGAAGACGATGATGCCTTCAAGTCCCTCAAGGTGGTGCTGGAGGGCAGCGTCACGGCCCGTCCGCGCAATATGGTGGTCTATGCCACATCCAATCGGCGACATCTGATTCGCGAGTTTCATGGCGATCGCCCCCGCCCCCAGGATGCCGACGAAATCCACACCTGGGATACGGTGCAGGAGAAGCTGTCGTTTGGCGATCGCTTTGGCCTCACTCTCACCTTCGAACCTGCCGATCAGCCCACCTACCTGGATATCGTGCGCCACCTGGCCACCCAGACGAGCATTAGCCTGACTGATGAACAGCTAACCCAGCGTGCCCTGCAGTGGGCTACCCGCCACAACGGGCGATCGGGGCGCACCGCTCGTCAGTTCATCGACTATTTGCAGGCTGAACAGGGGCTAACGGCCTAACTGGCTTTGCGCTCTGCGGTGGGGTCTTGCAAACCAAGCCGCTCATGCTCAACCACGAAGACGTTGGAGTACAGGTTAGCAATCACCTGCTGGCCCTGCTGGGTCAGCTCCAGATAGCGCAATCCGTCTTTAACGTAGGGATAGACGCCGTTCCAGTAAAACTTGGGGTAGTTCAGGCGCAAATCCCCCGGATGGCGATAGCCCAGGGCTTTGTTGACGCCCGTTTCTTCAAATTCGTAAAACAGCGCCCCAATTTTTTTGAGATAGCGCGGATCACTGAGCTGACCGATCAGGTCGGAGGCCCGCACCAGCCCTGGAAAGTTGATGGTGTCCTGGTGGTCTTCGGCCTTGGGCACGGGAAACCGAGTTAGCTCGATATTGAACTTAATGCGCTCGGCGTCAATCAGCTTGTGACCACCGAATCGTTCGTCGATGAATAGCTTGGCGCGGTCAACGTGGTAGGGCGTCAGGCTGGCGTCGGAGGCCCCCGGCGAAAGCTGAATCATGTCGTTGCCTTTACCCGTGGCGTACCAGCCATCGCGATCGCGGCGGCAGACCCCCTTCACGTAGCCAATGTCGTGACAGACCAGGGAAATGATGAAGTGCAGCCAGTCTTCACAGGAAACACCGCCTTCCCGGATGTGCTTACCCCGCAGAATTTCCTGGCCCACCAGCGTTACCAGAATGGTGTGCTCGACATTGTGATAGAGGGCATCGCTATTGGCGATATTTTCCAGGGCCATCGACCCCACCCAGCCAATAATGTCTTCGTAATCGGTTTTCCAACCGCCGTAGGTGCGGTGGTAGCCGTCCTTAAGCTTGACCACAAAATCGTCAATCAGCAGCTCTGTTGCATTAAACATTCCTGATGCCCACCTGCACTGACGTTGATAGGATGGCTAAGTGAATGCCGACACCATATCTGAACAGGCGGCGATCGCCCAATGAACGTTGACAGGATCTGGCATTCCTAATTTCAGGTTTCCCATTTTTCATGCTAAAAATCTAGCGCACCTTGGGCGGTTTGAGCCAATTATGAAGGCCCATAAAGCGTTATTCCGGTCACGGCGATCGCTGATCTGAGTCACACAGCCAGCCAAAAAGAGGCAGGGAAAGGTTTAGGCGCACGACAGTTTTTGGTAAATTGTCGGAAAAAGTGGGCGATCTTCCCGGTACTGCAGGCGATTCCTTAAACTATGTTTATGAAGTTCCGCCAGAGTTTATAAAGCTTTTCATGCCTGGACTGTTAGTTGACATCCTCCCCGGCCTGAAGGCACGGGGATTCCCAGAAAGCCGCCCTTCTAGGGCGGGGCTTGAATCCCAATGATTTTGGTCAGGATGAGCGCCCGCCGTTATTTTTTGTTTTTGCGGTAAGAAAAAAGGCTGAACAGGCCGCCCTTCCCCTGCTGGGGTTGCTGCACCTGGCGTTTCCCAATGCTAAAGCGGTTGAGGAAACCGGACGGTAGCTTCCCAAAAAACTGGGGAGTTTTGGCTTCGGGGGCAGGGGCGGGCTTGGGCTTTTCCTCTTTGATCCCCCACCATTTGACGATAAAGCCCCCGGCGATCGCCGCCAGCCCCCCCAGGACAAAGCTCTGCTCAACCGTAAAGCCCGCCAGCAAGAATAACCCAAAGAAAATTAGCCAGTATTTGAGGGCAGCGTTGGAGTTAATCACAGTAGGGCCTGCGGAGGGCAACAAGGGATTGATATTTTAGTCGGTGATTGACATCCTCCCCGGCCTAAAAGCGCGGGGATTCCTCGCCACGCCACCCCCGAAGGATGGTCGCTGAATGGGGGTCAGTTAGCCGGAGCGTTCAAAAGGGGAATAACCTGGGTCAATTGGGTTTCAACGGTTTGCGTAGCATCCAGCCGCTGGACATGGGGCTGCTCATCCGCCGTAAACGGCTCAAAATACTGGCTGGCCACCAGATCGGCGGTGGCGTCGGCCACATCGCCGGTACGAAACTGGAGGCGCGATCGCCGCACGTCCGCTGGCGCATCACAGTACAGAACGTGGTAGGGCAAGCCGTGGGCCTCAGCCTGTGCCTGCACTGCCACGCGCCGCTGGGGTCGATCGTATTTGGCGTCCAGAATCACCGAATAGCCCTCAGCCGCCAGCTTGATGCCCAGCTCTTGCAAACGGTGATAGGTTTTCTCCGTCATTTCTGGAGTGTAGAGGCTATCATCCCCCCGCTGCACTAGGGGAATGCCTGCCAGATGCTTGCGTACGGCATCGGAGCGAATATGAATGGCCCCTATTTGGGCGGCCAGGTGGCGGGCTGTGGTACTCTTCCCGGCCCCTGATAGACCGCTAATGAGAATGACCTGGCCCTGCTGTCGTTGCGTGTACTGCCACGCCAGATGGTAGTAGAGGGCGGCTCGCTTATGTGCCTTCTCCTTCTCCACTGCCGAAATCGCCGGATCATTCAGCAAAAACGAGGTCACTTTAGCCCGTACATAGGTTTGACGGCTGACGTAAATGGGCAAGATCGCCAGCCCATCCCAGTCGCCGGTTTGCTCCACGTAGGTATTCAGAAAGCGGGTACTCAGGTCGCGGCGCTGCCCCACTTCCAGGTCCATGACAATGTAGGCAATGTCGAACATGACATCGACAAAGCGAAAAGGCTTATTGAACTCGATGCAGTCAAACAGCATCAGCTCGTCGTGCCAGAGGCAAATATTGTTGAGGTGGAGGTCGCCATGACACTCCCGAATCCAGTTTTGCTGAATGCGGGCTTCAAACAGGGCGGCTTTCTCCGCAAAAAAGCGATCGGTGTAGGCGCGGGTTTCGTCAAACTGCACCTGGGTCTGTGGCCCGCCGATGTAGGCCAGGGTCTGCTCGTAATTTTCATCAAAAGCTTCCCGAACACGCTGGGGCTGGCCGTAGCTGAGGATTTCGGGATTGGTGGGCGATCGCAGATGAAAATCAGCAATAACTTTTGCTAATCGCTCCAGCAGCTCAGCCGACAGTTCCCCCCGATCAAACATCTGGCTGAGGATCGCCTCCTGGGGAAACTGGCGCATTTTTACGGTGTACTCGACCGCACTACCGCTACCTTCGAGCCGATAGGTAGATCCCGACTGGGTAATGGGCAGCACCTCCAGGTAGATTTCAGGTGCGCCCCGCTGATTAAGTCGCAGCTCTTCCTGGCAGAAATGCTGGCGCTGCTCCAGGGTGGAATAGTCGAGAAAGCCAAAGTTTAGAGGCTTCTTGACTTTGTAGGCGTAGTCCCCTGTGAGCAAAATGTAGGAGATATGGGTTTGAATCAACTGGATGGAAGCCTGCACCGGATGGGGATAAAAATCGGGCTGGAGCATCTGTTGAATGACGGAGGGAAGATTTGGGTCAGCCATGATGCTTTTACTCGATATTTGTCCTTAATCCATTCCGTTGATCAACCATGAATCAAGCTGATCAAACCTATACCAGCCCTAGTCTAGAAGCGTGGGACAAGCCCATCCTACCTCAATGGGGAAGACATGGAGCCAACGGCTATTGGCCCCTCTAAGAATGCGGATTTAATAGGGTGAAATTTCTGGGGCAGGGGCATGGCATTACCATGCCCCTGCCGGTTGAATCATTTACGGATTACGTTAGTTCACAACCCTTAACGGACATTCACGTTGTCGGTTTGCACCAGGTCTATTCGCCACCGGCCTCGGCTTCGACTGCTTCCGTACCCGCATCCATCAGCGATAGAGCTTCTAAGACTGCAGGATCGGTGGGCGCTTCCTCGGCTGGCTCTGCCTGCACTGTAGCAGGGGGCTGAATCGAGAGAACGGTGCGCTCTGGCTCGATGTTGGGAGTGACGCCCTGGGGTAGGGAGAGATCGCTGACATGCAGGTTGTCGCCCACCTTAAGCGAGGTAATGTCGATTTCGATGGACTCCGGAATCGCCGCCGGTTCGCACTTGGCCGGAAGCTCCGTCAGGACGGTTTGCAGAATGCCCCGTTCCTCCTTGACGCCCACCGCTTCACCCACGATGTTAAACGGAATGGTAACGTCAACAGTGTCTTGTCCCTTTACGGAGAAAAAGCTCAGGTGATAGAGATAGCCCCGCCAGGGATGGAGATGGGCCTCGCGAATGAGCACCCGCCCCCGCCAGGGCATGTCAGGGACATTGAGCTGAATCAGGCTGCTGTTGACCGCTGCGTGACGGAGCAGCGTTTCGGCTTCTTTGGCATCCATGGTCAGCGAAACGGATTCCGCCCCATCGTGCCCGTACAGCACCGCCGGAATGCGCCCTTCTCGCCGGAGAGCTTTGGCTTTAGTGTCGGGCGATCGCTTGTTACATTCAATTGTCAGTTCCATAGGAGTCGTTTATCTCAAGAGTCTCAATTAACTGCACTGCACACTTCTAACCGTCTAACCGGGTGGGGCACGCCACCACTTCCCTCAGCTAATCGCCTTAATCCTCGACGCATTAGTTCTGAAAGCCTATCTTCGCCCATTGCTGCTCCCTGGCAGCGCTACTATTTCATGGCAGGTTATCCATTGGCCGAATGCAGCGCCGCCGTTTTATGGAGGAGTGCCCGCTTGGGACCGTGAATCGGGTCTTCTACGATGATAGTCTGGTCACGGCTGGCCCCGAGGGAGACGATGGCAATAGGCACATCCATCAGCTCCGCCAGAAATTTCAGGTAATCGAGGGCCTGGGAGGGCAGATCCTCCAGGGTGCGACAATGTTCCGTGGACTGCTGCCACCCCGGCATGGTTTCGTAGATAGGTTCGCAGCGGGAAAACTGGCGAGCGTCTCCGGGCAGGTCGCGACAGGTTTTGCCATCTAGCTTGTAGGCGACGCAGACTTTTATTTCATCCAGCTCGTCTAAAACGTCGAGCTTGGTAATGGCGAGGCAGTCTAGTCCATTAATGCGGACTGCGTAGCGACCGATGACGGCATCAAACCAACCACACCGCCGCTGCCGCCCGGTGGTTGTGCCGAATTCAGCGCCGCGATCGCACAAGTGTTCGCCCAGGGCGTCGGTTAACTCGGTGGGGAATGGCCCCTCGCCCACGCGGGTGGTGTAGGCTTTGGCGACGCCAATCACCCGGTCAATCATGGTGGGGCCAACCCCGGCTCCTACGCAGGCTCCCCCCGCAATGGGGTTGGAGGAAGTTACGTAGGGATAGGTGCCGTGGTCCAGGTCAAGGAGCGTCCCCTGGGCACCTTCGAACAAGATGTTTTTCTTCTGGCGGAAAGCTTCATAAATCCGCAGGGAAGAATCGGTGACGTGGGGGCGGAGCCGCTCGGCGTAGGTAAGATACTCGTCAATGACGGCATCGGCATCGAGGGGCGGCAAATTATAGAGCTTTTCGAGGAGGACGTTTTTGTAGTTAATCGTCCAGTGTAGCTGCTCCTTCAGTCCTTCGGGATTCATCAGGTTGATAATCCGGATGCCCGTACGTTCAGACTTATCCGCATAGGTCGGGCCAATCCCCCGGCCCGTGGTGCCAATTTTTTGCTTTCCTCGCTTTTCTTCGGATGCCCGGTCAATCAGGCGGTGGTAGGGCATCGTCACATGGGCCGACTCGGAGATCAGCAAATTGCGGGTGGACACATTCAGGGCTTCAAGCCGATCCAGTTCCGCAATCAGCTCTTTGGGGTCGATGACCGTGCCAGCACCGATAATGCAGTCTGTGTCAGGATAGAGAATACCCGATGGGATGAGGTGTAGTTTAAAGGTTTGGCCCTGTACAACAACCGTATGTCCAGCATTGACTCCGCCCTGGTAGCGAACCACAACGTCTGCAGACTTGCTCAACAAATCGGTAATCTTACCTTTTCCTTCATCGCCCCACTGGGCACCAATTACGATGACGTTAGCCAAGGGTTCCTACGCGTCTAAAGTTTCCACAAACAGTTATCATCGCAGTAGACGCAGTGTTTGTCAACCTTTTTTCTTCATGATTTTCGGCAACCACCTGTTTGTGGCCGATGAAGGGTGGACAGGCGTGGGTAAAGAATGAAGCAATCACAAAATCTACTGAGAATTCTCAAAATGTGAAGATAAATATCCTATGATTCAACTAAATATTTCTCCTGAAACTCCCTGGATTTACCCTCGGTAAACCTACAGCCCCTGATGCACCAGGTAGCCCTAGAGGTTATCTCTGTCAATAATCTCCGCTATAGTTCCTCAGAGAAAATCTCCACGCCTGGAAATCATTCCATTGCGATCGCCCCACGCTGTTGTCGCTGCTCAACGAACGAGACGGCCCCACCGGAGCGATCGGTTCCAACCGTATCTTTTGCCCATTCCATCTTCAACCCGCAGCATCGGCCCTACGGTCCCTCCGTTGGTGATGACTGCCCAATTGGCTCATTCGCTATCCTTGGAAATCACTCAAGTCATTCCATCCCTGACATTTATTCTGATTACGACCCCAATCAACTTAGGAGGAACCCGTGGCACTATACGCAGAATTACACCGACACCTGGGCGGGTCTGTTGTTCCCCGCGTCCTGTGGCGCTATTTCCAGCGCAGCCAGGATGAGTTGGCGCAGCGCTTCCCTGACTATGCAGAGTTTGAGGAATTTTACACCCGCCCCCGCAACACTCTGGACGAATACCTGGAGCTGCATACCCTGGTGGAAGGCGTGCAAACGGCGGAGACGCTGCCCTACTTCGTCTACCGACTGATGCGAGGAGCCTATATTTTTGAGAATCTGGCCTATCTGGAACTCCGCTACACGCCCTATCTGCGGACACCCGAGCACCTCAGCCAGACCGAGCGCATTGACCAGATGACCCAGGTGGTGGAAATTGTGGGCCGGGCCAGCCAGGTGGAAGAGTATCCCATCGTTATGAGCCAGATTTTATGTATGCACTCTCGGTTACCCTACGAGGTAAACCGGGCCATTGTGGATCTGGCAGCTCAGATGTCTCCCTATGTCTGTGCGATCGACCTGGCGGGCGGTGATGCCCACTATGCAGAACGGCTCGATGAGTTCGTGGGGCTGTATGAGTATGCGCGATCGCTCGGCTTGAAAACCACGGGGCATGTCTATGAAACCACCGCAGGCTGCTACCCCAAACTACTGCCCTACCTGATGCGCATTGGCCACGGCATCCAGATTCCCCTGCACTACCCCGAACTTTTAGGAGAGCTGGCGGCCCGCAACCAGTGCCTGGAAGTCTGCCCAACGACGTATCTGAAAACGGGCACCCTAGAGGACATTCAGCAGCTTAAGGTGGTTTTTGATCGCTGCTTTGAGGCAGGGGTAGACATTGCTATCTGTACAGACAACGCTGGCCTGCACAACGTGCGTCTGCCGTTTGAGTATGAAAACCTGCTCACCCACGACATCATCGACTTTGCCCAATTGCAGGCCTGTCAGGCTGCTGCTTTCCGTCATGCCTTTGCGTGGCATCATGCCGACCATCCCGCTTCGGTGCTGACGAGTCTCTTCCAGCAGCAAGGGCAGCCTGATTGGGATGGTACGCCGGATGAAAAGCCGCTGGTGTTGAGCAAATAAACCACCCATTGGGAGCGAAGCATTTCGTAATAACCTTGCGGCTGCTTCTCAAATAGATTGCCGAAATGCTTCGCCCCTCAGCGAATGTTGCATAAATTCTTCCGAGATCCTCCCAATCCAGAGGTCAGGCGCTACCCGTGAATGCCACATTGGGAAATTTTGCCTGGGCTTCGGCCATGGGGCGGCGCTTACCCTCTTCCTGCCAGTAGTTGATGATTTCGGTCGCCTGGTTAAGTAAATCAATGCGGTCAGTTTCGGAAATCCAGTGCTTGGCTTCCAGCTCGCTTTTGAGCTGCTCCCAAGCATCATGACGAGGCCAAAAGAAATAGGACGTGAGCGGGCTGGTGCCCTTGCCGACGACCTGATCAACGGCGATCGCCACGTTTTCGTCTAACCACAAAACTTTGAGAATAAATCGTGCCAAAGAGACCTCCGAATCAACCACAGACCCTTACCAATACGATGTTTACAACCTAGTATTATACTGCATGGATTCGGGACGGTGGGGGTGGGGCGCAGTATTCAAACAAAGTGATGCTGTGTAGCGGTTTCCAGCCATGTGTGGTACGGATTGCAGGTGACAGCACACTATGCCACCACCTGCAATCCATCTCCGTGAGTAATGCTCTAGATCCGGCAATATTTTTTTAACCAATGCGCAGGGTGGGCGATCGCGCAGGTGGGCGATCGCCCCTACTACTTCCCTGCAAAAGGGATTCAGCGGGCGTTCTTCAGGTAATCACGGTGGGCTGTTCGCGACCCGTAATCGACTGGATTTGAGCTACCTCATCCGCGAGTTGAATCAGCGGAGCCAGGGCAGCCTGGGGATCGAGGTCGTGCTTGGCGGCGTCTGGCTCATAGCTCTCCAGATAAACCCGTAGCGTCGCCCCCTGGGTGCCCGTGCCCGATAGGCGAAACACCACACGGGAGCCGTCGGTGAAGCCAATACGCACGCCCTGACGCTCGCTAACGCTGCCGTCTACTGGATCGGTGTAGCTGAAGTCATCGGCGTAGTCGACCAGGTAGCTGCCCAGCTTCGTGCCCTTCAGGTCTGGCAGCTTGGCCCGCAGCTTTTCCATGAGGGTGTTGGCCCGGTCGGTCTCAATGCTTTCGTAGTCGTGGCGGGAATAGTAGTTGCGCCCGTAGGTCTGCCAGTGCTCTTTGACGATCGCCTCGACCGACTGCTGGCGGGCAGCCAGAATGTTCAGCCAGAAGAGAATGGCCCACAGCCCATCCTTTTCGCGGACGTGGTTTGACCCGGTGCCAAAGCTCTCTTCGCCGCAGAGGGTGACCCGACCGGCATCCAGAAGATTGCCAAAGAATTTCCAGCCGGTGGGGGTTTCGAAGCAGCTAATGCCGAGCTGGGCCGCTACCCGATCCGCCGCCTGACTGGTGGGCATGGAGCGAGCCACCCCTGCCAGATCTTTAGAGTAACCAGGAACCAGCTTGGCGTTGGCCACCATCACCGCCAGGCTGTCGCTGGGGGTGACAAAGAAGCGGGAGCCTAACACCATGTTGCGATCGCCATCGCCATCTGAAGCCGCTCCAAAATCAGGGGGATTGTCGCCGTACATGATCTCTACCAGGTCATGGGCGTATACCAGGTTGGGATCGGGGTGACCACCACCAAAGTCTTCCAGGGGCGTCCCGTTGTGCACAGTCCCCGCCGGGGCATGGAGTCGGCCTTCCAAAATGCTGTGGGCATAGGGGCCGGTAACCGCATGGAGCGAGTCCATGCACATACGAAACTGACCAGCGGTGAGCAGATCGCGGATGCGGTCGAAGTCGAAGAGGGACTGCATCAGGTCGGCGTAGTCGGCCACTGGGTCAATCACCTGTACCGTCATGCCTGCCAGCTTTGATTCCCCAAGGACGGCCAGATCAACGTCGGAGGCGTCCAGGGTTTTATAGGAGTCAATGACCTGGCTGCGCTGGTAGATGGCATTGGTCACCTTTTCGGGGGCTGGGCCACCATTGCTGGTGTTGTACTTGACCCCAAAGTCTCCGTCTGGTCCACCGGGATTGTGGCTGGCGGAGAGGATGATGCCGCCCATCGCCCCGTATTTGCGGATCAGGCAGGAGGCCGCCGGGGTAGACAGAATACCGTTCTGCCCCACCATGACGTGCCCAATACCGTTGGCTGCTGCCATTTTCAGAATGGTCTGGATGGCTTCCCGGTTGTAGAAGCGCCCGTCCCCCCCCAGAACTAGCGTTTTGCCCTGAACTTCCTCTAAACTGTCAAAAATCGATTGGACAAAATTTTCTAAATAATTACGGCCCTGGAAGGTGGTGACCTGCTTCCGTAGACCGGAAGTTCCGGGCTTTTGGTCTGAAAAGGGTTGGGTGGCAACAGTACGAATATTCATGGGGCATTACAAGATGACGACAACCGAGAGTAACGACGACCAACAGGTGATCTGAAACTGAAATCCCTATAAATCTTGCCCTAAGCGTACACGCTCTGGAAGTGTTGTGGCAGACCTCAGATTTGCAGAACCGTCGATTTCTGCTCAAACTTCACAAAAGCCTAAAGACTCAATCTGTCCAGTGCCAAGCATCCTGGGACAGAGAGGCAAAAAATCCCAAATATAAAAACCCCAAATATAAAAATCAAAACGTGAGCGATCGCCCCTCTATCCCTTTTCCAGAGGCGGCAACCGCTGGGCCTGCTGAATCCACCGGGCTACCTGATCCAGGGACGGACACAAATCCCGCCGCTGAAACAGGGCCACCTGGAGCTTGAGCAGTTGGCGATGCAGGCGGGGCAGGGGCGTTTGGGCGAGCTGGGCAGGGGAGAGAATACCCGCGTGCAGCAGCAGGCCACAGTGCTGACAGCCCACATCGGGGATGCGGGCCAGATCTGCCAGAGCAATCCACTTGATCAGGTGTTGGGGGTGGATGCGGAGCTGCTGGGCGATCGCCCGTCGCTGACCATCGGTGCGGGTTTGGGCGAGCAGTTGCAAAGTTGTCTCAATGCCACAGGCGATGAGCAAATGCTGGTTTTCTTCGCTAAGTCCTGGCAACTGGCGAATGGGCCAATTCTTCGAGGGGTTTCGGAAAGGGGAGGACGGCAGCATGAGGGGTTGAGGGATTTTTGTAAACCAGACAAAGCAAGCTATACTAAACGAAGGATTCACGTGTAAAGCTACGGGATGTAGCGCAGCTTGGTAGCGCGCCTGCTTTGGGAGCAGGATGTCGCAGGTTCAAATCCTGTCATCCCGATTTTTGCAGACTGCGGCGATTTAAGCCATTGCCCCATGCTTTCTTCCCTGCCCTAACCTGCCCTCATCAGTTTTCTGTAAGCCTACGAGAAAGGCTGGTTCCCAGTAAAAACGGAGAACCAGCCCAACGGATTTGTTTTGAGTTTAATTTTGATGCGTTCAATGCGAGATTCCTAACCGCCTGTCCTAAGCTTTTGCCTCCGCTGCAAATCCAACCGAAAGCGTGTTGTACGGATAGCGATGCCGCATGGCGTTCAGATAAGCTTCAGCTTCAGCCCGTCGCCGAAACCGGGCTAGAATTCGCTGATCGGGGGATTCGGTCGCTTGCTGTACAATCCAGGGCGTTAGGCGTTCATGGTAGTTCATGGTGAAAACCTCAAGATTAGGCAATGAATGGATACAAAGAATAGTCAACAGAGCGATCTTTAAAGGATGCAAAGCGCCTTTGCGCCTGCGAACAACATCTGCAAGCATCGATTTACGAATGTAAATATGCGACGATAATTTGCTAGATGCTGAGGGCGATCGCCCACCTTTGAGTACAGCACCAATCCCAACTTCAGCCAGAATTGGTAATGCACCGGATAGCGTCGCTTCCAGAAAAAAACCAGAATGCCAGACGCCAGGGTGGTCAGAATCTACGAAATGAGGTCGAGCAAGCAATTGATGGAGCGCTGGATAGATTGCAGCCGCGACCTGAATAGACAGGACACTCAATCATCCTAGACGCTAACCACTTTGAGTACCATATCTAGCGTAAGCATAACTGCGTAGTCGCTACATATAGCGCTTAACCGGCAAAACGACACGATTCTTAACAAACTGAAATGGAATCGATAGCGACTGCTGCCCAGTGGACCGCCACCTGAAGCTTGCAACCTTTAGACGGTAAACCCATGGACGATTGGTGCCGCTGATCGGAAAACCGCGTCAGCCCATCCATCTCCTGTGAGAAAATGGGCGAGCGATGTGGAGGAGAAGCAGCATTCGGTGGGTAGTGAAGCGGTCTGGAAACTCAAACGTCCTTTTATATGGCTGGGGCTAATCTGGTTAGCCAGTGCCAGCTTCGACCTCGGCTGGCTTTTGCTCGATCAATCGGTTCCCTCCTGGGATCCTGCTGACCACCTGATTGGGGCACTCAACTATCGCTGGGCTTTACTTCAGGCGCAATGGTTTTCACAGGATTGGTGGAGTGGACTGTGGACGCTTTCCTCAAAGTATCCTCCTTTACTCTATCTCTCAACGGCACCGTTTCTAATTTTCCTGGGAACTGGCAGCGATCAGGCGATCGCCGTCAATTTGCTCTATAGCGCCATTTTGCTGATATCGGTCTATGGCATCGGGCAGGCGCTCTTTAACCCTCGGGTAGGACTCTGGGCAGCGGGGCTTTGCGTACTGTTTCCCCAGTTCTATACGCTGCGATCGCAGTATTTCATGGACTACCCGCTCACTGCCCTGACGGCTCTGAGCTTTTGGCTGCTCACCCTCTGGCGCAACGCCAGCCGCCAACGCGACCAGTGGACGCTAGGGCTGGGGTTTGGGGTATGCTTTGGGCTGGCCCTGCTGATGAAACAGACTGCCCTGTTCTTTTTCATTGTTCCCTTGATTTGGGTTCTGGGTGAAGCGCTCTGGAGTCGGGCAGGTAGCCGGGTTACCCAATTGATCAGCGGGTTGGCGATCGCCGCCTGGATCATGCTTCCCTGGGCACGTACCAACTGGGTCTTTCAAATTAGTGCCGCGTTTACTGCCAATGTCCGTTCCGCCGAGATCGAGGGCGATCCCGCCATTAACAGCCTGGATGCCTGGGTTTACTACTGGCAGCACCTGCCCCAGGCCGTGTCCTATCCTCTCCTCATGGTGCCGGGGGTGGGGCTGCTGCTGACGGCGGCGGGCATTTGGCGGCGGGCCTCTCTGGGGCCAGAGGTCTCTCCGCATGTCCTGAGAAGCCTGGCCTGGCTTGGCCTATTTCTGATCGGGGCCTATGGCATCTGGTCGGCCTTTGCCAACAAAGATGTCCGCTATGTGATGCCCTACCTGCCCGCCCTATCGGTGGTGCTGGCCTACGGGCTGAGTTGCTATCCACGCCGCTGGGGGGCGGTGCCCTGGGGGACGGTGGGGCTGGCGATCGCCCTGTTGATGTTGAACCTCTTTCCCATTGGTGATCCCATCAGTTCTTGGCTGACCCAAACCCTCACACCCAGCGCACGGCATCAGCCTCAGTTGGAGGTCGCAGTTCCCCACGCCGAGATTGTGGATGAGCTGATTCGCGCCCAGCCCCAGCAAATTATTAACCTGGGAGTTTTGCCCTCGACTCCTGAAATCAACCAGCACAACCTCAACTTTTACGGATCCCTTCAAGACTTTCGGGTGTATGCTCGCCGCATGGGTAAAAGCGAAGACCACATTGATCAGGATCTGCGCTCCATGTCCTGGTTTCTCAGCGTGACGCGCCCCCAGCTTAATCACCATGACCCCAAGTCGCGACGACGCCAGATGGATATTCTGCGTGATTTAAAGCGGCGGCCCGATTTTGTGCGGCAGCGGCGGTGGCTGCTCCCAGATGGCAGTCGGCTTGAACTGTTTCGCCGTCGGGTCTTACCTGTGGAGGTGCAGCGGCTTGAAACTGGCCCCGATCAGGTGCGGCTGGAGGCGATCGCCCTGCCGCCCACAAGCCCCCCAGGAAAAGCGATCCCCATTACCTACACCTGGTCGGGATCCTGGCAGGCGCTCCACGATGGGCTGGTTTTGCTGACCTGGCGATCCCCGCTGCCTCAAGCAGATGCATCCGTGGGATCCCCGTCCTGGCACCACGACCACGGCATTGGCCTGGGTACCCTCATTCCCCAGCCCATCCAGGCTCATCAGCCCACCCTGGCCCCCGCCGTTGTTTCCGCCGACCAGGGCGCTCGCGTGATTGAGCACACGGCAATGCTGCCCCCAGGCGGGACGCCATCAGGGACGTACACCCTGGAGGCCCAATATTTCAATCCCAAAACGGGAGAAACCTATCCTCTGGAGGTTCCCGCTGGGGCGGCGATCGCCATTTCCCCTGACGCTGCCATTTCCGAGGCTCCCGAACTGGATGCCATTACCCAGCTGCGGACGCTAGCGCAAAACCTTCCCCAGGGGCTGGACGCCCTCGACCCGGTATTCGATCAGGTGGGCCGACTCAACCTGTATGACCCTGTGCAGAGCTACCTCACCCAGGCAGAGGCTGCCCTTACCTACCGGCTCCAGCAGGATCCTGACAACCGGGACGACACCTATGGCCTGGTGCTGGCTATGGTGCTTCAGCGGGATGTGGATGGGGCGATCGCCGCCCTGCAACAGGCGATTCAATTGGATCCAGACAATCCTTATCCCTACGCCTACTTGTCCTTCGTTAACCTCTATGCGCTGCGGCCCCATGCAGCTCGACGGGCAGCAGATAGGGCGATCGCCCTCGACCCCAATCGTCCAGAGTTTCGAGCATTACGGGGCCTCGCAGCCCTCCTGCAGGGCAACCTCTGGCAGGCCCGGTCAGATTTCCACACCTTCTGGGGTACCCATCCTGCCTGACCTTCACCAACCAAAAACCGGTAGGAACACGGCGTTGCCGTACCCCTACCGGAAAAAGCACTATTTTAGGTTTAAGTGCTTGAGCAATCGCCCTTCCAGCCCTCAGGCTGATAGCGTGCGGCGCTTTGACACCAGGCGGAAGGTTGAGATAATGTCACCCTCCTGCCAGCCGTTGAAATTATCAACACCGATACCACATTCATAACCAGCATTGACTTCTTTCACATCATCCTTAACCCGCTTGAGAGAATCCAGATTGCCCGTGTAAACAACCTCGTTCCCTCGCGTGACTCGAATGCGACAGTTGCGTATGGCTTTTCCAGACTGGACATAACAACCTGCCACCGCACCACGACCCACTGGGAATACCGCCCGGACCTCTACCTGGCCCAGTGCTTCTTCCACCATCTCTGGTTCGAGCAGACCTTCCATCGCGCCCTGAATATCTTCCAGGAGCTTATAGATGATGTCATATTCTCGAATGTCAACCCCGGCCTGGTCAGCGGCCTGACGTGCACCACTCGCCAGCGTGGTGTTGAAGCCTACAATCACCGCACCGCTAGCCGCCGCCAGATCTACATCGGTTTCGGTTACCTCGCCAGGGGCCGACAGCAACACCCGCACCTGAACTTCTTTTTGGGGAAGCTGTTGCAGGGAAGCCAGGATAGCCTCTACAGAACCCTGCACATCGGCCTTAAGGATGATGTTGAGTTCTTTGAGGTCGCCTTCCTGAGCCTGGGCCGACAGGGAGCTAAGGCTGACGCGCCGGGACGCCATGGTTTGCTGCAGTCGAGTCTGCCGCTGCTGTTCCATGCGGCTGTCGGCAATGGATCGTGCCTCTTTCTCATCGAGGAAGACTTCAAACTCATCGCCCGCCGCAGGCACGTCGCCCAGACCCAGCACCTCCACCGCAAACGATGGTGATGCCTCGCTGACGCGCCGACTGCGATCATCGATCATAGCTCGCACCTTGCCGAAGACCGACCCGGCTACCAGCACATCGCCTACCCGGAGAGTGCCGTTTTGGACGAGCAAGGTTGCCACTGGTCCCCGTGCCTTGTCCAAATTGGCTTCGATTACCGTCCCTTTGGCGGGGCGGTTGGGGTTAGCGTGCAGATCTTCCACTTCTGCGACCAGTAGAAGCATTTCCAGCAGAGTATCCAGGTTCTCGCCCTGGAGAGCGCTGACGGGTACCATGATGGTTTCACCGCCCCACTCTTCAGGCACCAGGCTATACTCCATTAGCTCTTGCTTGACCCGATCGGGTTGTGCCTCTTCCTTGTCGATCTTGTTGATGGCGACCACGATGGGCACTTCGGCAGCTTGGGCATGGCGGATAGCTTCAATGGTCTGAGGGCGTACTCCGTCGTCTGCCGCAACCACGAGAACGGCAATGTCAGTGACCCTGGCACCCCGTGCTCGCATAGCGGTAAATGCCTCGTGGCCAGGGGTGTCGAGAAAGACAACCTGTTCCGCCTCGCCTTCGTGCTCGACGTCCACATGATAAGCACCAATATGCTGGGTAATGCCTCCGGCTTCTCCCTGGGCCACCTTTGTTTTGCGGATGGAGTCGAGTAGGGTGGTTTTACCGTGGTCGACGTGTCCCATGATCGTGACCACCGGCGGACGGCGCTCCAGGTAGTCTAAGTCAGCGGCATCGAGCATCTCAGTGACTTTCTTCGCTTCGGCCTCCTGCTCGCCTGTTTCGATGACGACATCAAACTCTTGTGCCACTGCCGTTGCCGTTGGAATATCGAGAATTTGGTTGATATTCGCGGCGATCCCCTGGAAGAATAGCTTCTTGATGATTTCAGTTTCGGGAACAACCAGCCTCTCAGCCAGGTCGTGGACCGAAATTTCACCTCGAAGCGTAATCATTTCTGGCCGTTCTTGCTTTTTCTCTTGGTCGCGGCGATCGCGTCTTTGAGAGCGGCTGGCATCCCGGCTCTGGGGCTTGCGCCTTGACAGCGTTGGCGTTGGCTTGGGCTGCTGACCGGGCAAGTTCTTAGGCTTGGGAGGCCGCATCAACGAGATGCTGATTTGAGAAGGCGTCACGTTATCTGAATCTTCGTCGCCTTCCAGATCTTCTTCTTCCTCGTCGTCAATCACCAGGGCACGGCGCTTCCCTTTGGCCACCTTGGCCTTTTTAGGAATTTCCTGCTCCTCGTCTTCCTCGTCCTGGTGCCGCTTTTCTCGCTTAGGCTTGGGTGCAATGGGGCGGCGTAGTTCCAGTCCCGTTTCGACTAGATCAATGGCGATCGCATCGGTTTCGGTATCGTCCTCAGTTGGTGCCTCCTCCGTAGTGGCCGGTTTAGACGGACGGCTGGGCGCAGTTGGACGAACGACTGGGCGCTTTAGCTTAGGCGGAGATGTTGCCGCTTCTGAGCCAGAACGGCTAGCCGTGGCGCTGTTGCCTGTAGGGATGGGTCTGGGCTGTTGCCCCTCAGCCGATCGAGACGGTTGGGAAGGGGAAGACCGATCGACTGGACGTTTCAGCATTGGGCGCTCAGACTGCCGCACTTCTGGAGGCGACGGCGGTGATACTGCCGCCCTGGTGTCATCAACACCAATATCTTCGACCTCAATGCTGTCAGCATCAATGTTGTCAACATCCAGATCGCTAACCTCGACAACATTCACCTCATCTGGAAGCACATCAATTGAGGATCCAGCCTGCGGGCGCGCGGGTGGTGAAATTAGCTTTGGTTTTTCGACAGCGGCCAGCTCTTGCCGACCGTTGCTATCTGGGATATCTGAGATATCTGAGGCTGCCGGATGGTCGTTGTTAGCAGAAACTGGCTCAACTGAGCGAGGTGGAGTTGGCTGATTGGGGGGAGGTGCTATGTCCGAATCGGGTCTAGGGGCCTGGGGCGGACGGTTTGGTACGCGCGTTCGCTCCGAGGGTGGATTGGTGGATTCCGATTGGGTTTGAGGGACACGAGGTTTTGAAATAAGTTCAGCAGGGCGCTTTTGCGGCTCCTGACCAGGTTTTCTTTTGCGAATCTCCAGAATTTGCTGCTTTTTCTTGACGGGCGCTTTTGATCCGCCCGGTTTGCCTTGCGGGCTTTGGGCACTTTGGGCACTGTTATTGCTACTGCTTGTGCGCCGCTTATCTGGTGCCGATGGCCGACTGGACGCATATTTCTCAGCCGCAGCGCGAATTCGACTAGCGTCGGTTTCGGTAATGGTACTGCTGTGGCTTTTGACAGAAATGTTAAGCTCGTCGCAAACCGCTAAAATGTCTCGGTTATCCAATTTCAACTCTTTCGACAATTCGTAAATTCTAACTTTGCCGTTGTTCATCCACTATTTTCCTCTTCGTACCGACCGATTCTACATAGACTACCTACTTCTCTTACGAGACGACGATTGGGTGCTGGTCAAGCTTCAAGCCAGACCGATCTAGCATCAGAGCGACTGGATATTGCCAGCAGATGAGATGACATTCAGCAAGACAGTAGATTAATCCGGTTTTAACGTCAGGTTTAACTGTAACTACTCAAGCAGGCCTCTCAGAGAGGGCATAGTTTCTAGACTCGCGTTAGGTAAAGCGACCGTGGGCTTGAGCGCTTATGACCTGTCCAATTTACTGAGAATCTCAGAGACAGGTGAGAGAGTACAAAAATGAAACCATTATCCTCTAAGTGTTGGATGGCGGTGGGTAGAACCAACCACAGTTGAGCTTGGGTCAGATTAGCCAAAAGTTTCTGACGTTTCCATCTACTCACCGAAGTATATCGCCTTCTGCCCCGATTATGCTCTTTCCCCCTGCTCTCGATACCGCTGTCCGTCTCTACCCTATTACATGGTATTACCCTTAGACCCCGATCGCACAGGTCAGCGAGGGATATTACGGGGAAAGCAGATTGGCAAATTCCCCAGCAATTACCGACTCGTAGGACGGTTTGACTTTTAGAAAATATAAGCAGCGTTGATTAACTTACGTAAAGAACCCGCCTGTGGTCGAGCAGTCGCTAAGGCTGCTTTTGCTGGATGTTATTAGAGGGCGATTTTGCGCTGGCCAGAGGCTCTTCGCCTTATCCCTCTGTCACCGGGATTTGCCCTTGCATAACCTGAGCGATGGCACCTGAGTCACCCGAAATCGAAAGTTTACTCCGGTTTGCTTTACTCTGGCTTACTCGCGTGGCTTAGTTGGTGCAGAAGATGCTTCGAGTCGTTGCCAGAGGACAGAAAACACTTCGTCAGGAACACTGGCCCGGAGGACGCGGCCCATGCGATTTTTCCGCTGGGCTAGACGTAGACAGTCGGGTGTGGGGCACAGATAGGCCGATCGCCCCATTCCCTGGTCCAGTTGAACCTTCCCCGTAGGGTGCGATCGCACAACCCGCCAGAGGTTATCTTTATGGGCAACTCGACGGCAACTAAGGCAGCGCCGATAATTAGGCTCCATCGACTTTTGTAACTGCTTCCATCATAGTCTAAGCTTTGGGGCGCTGTAGGGTAATATCCGAAATGCGGCCTGAACCGTCCTGACGTGCCCCCATATTGGGGTGGGGGGCATCTCCGTCTTCATCCTCATCCTCGTCTTCACCCTCTGTGCCGTTAAAGTCGTCCTCGTCATCGGACAGCTCAGCCTCAGGAGTGGGGCGATCGCCCACCTGTGGCTCCAGGTCGAGGGATTCATCCGTTTCATCCGCCTCATCAAAGGGCAGATCCGCCTCGGCTTCTGCCAGTTCAGCCTCAGCCGCTGCCCTGGCCTGTTCGGCTTCCTCGTAGGCAATGCGGCGATCTTCGAGCAGCTCGGCAATTTTACGGTCTTCCGCCTCATAGTCGTACTTAGCGGCGTCTTTGATATCAATTTTCCAACCCGTAAGGCGGGCGGCCAGACGCACGTTTTGGCCTTCTTTACCAATGGCGAGGCTGAGCTGGTCGTCGGGCACCAGGACATGGGCCTGGCGATCGTCGGGGTTTACCAGCCGGACTTCGTCGACCCGTGCGGGACTGAGAGCATTGGCAATGTAGGTAGCCGGGTCGGGTGACCAGCGGATGACGTCAATTTTTTCACCCCGCAGTTCATTGACCACCACCTGAATGCGAGAACCCCGCGCCCCAATGCAGGCTCCTACGGGATCAACGTCGCGCTCCAGGGTATCTACGGCAATTTTGGTGCGGGGACCAACAGAACGGGAGGGAGGATTGGCCTCCCGCGCTACCGCCACAATGCGCACAATTTCGTCCTCAATTTCGGGGACTTCGTTGGCAAAGAGATAGACCACCAGCCCCGCATCGGCCCGGGACACGATGAGCTGTGGCCCTCGGTGGGAACCTTCCGAAACGCGCTTGAGGTAGACCTTAAAGGTGGCGTTAGCCCGATAGTTATCATTGGGGAGCTGTTCCCGGCGCGGCAGTTCTGCCTCCACTTCGGGTTGGCCAAAGCCGCTGCTCACAGCCATCACCACCGACTGGCGCTCAAAGCGCAGCACCCTTGCCTGCAGTACTGTGCTCTCCAGTTCCTTAAATTCTTCCTGGATCATTTTACGCTGCTGATCTCGGAGCTTTTGGGAGAGCACCTGCTTGGTCTGGATCGCCGCCATTCGGCCAAACTCGCCCTGGTCGGGGGTTACATCTAGAATCACCGTGTCCCCGAGCTGCGCTTCGGCGGCCACCTCCTGCACCTCCTGCAGGGCAATCTGGTGGTCGGGGACGCTCACCGTTTCGACGATAGTTTTGGTTGCCAGCACCCGGAAGCCTTCTTCTTCGGTATCAAGCTCTACCTCAAAGTTTTCGAAATAGTGCTCATCGAAGGATTCAGTGTCAGGGCGGTAGGTGCGGCGGTAGCGCTCATAGCCTTTCAGTAACGCTTCTCTGAGGGCAGCCTGCACCGCATTTTGAGGCAAATTTCGCTCTTGGCTGATGCTTTCAATCATGGCCTGAAGTCCAGGCAGCTTCACCATTGACATGGAAGACCTCCGTAGTAAGTAAGGAGCAGGAAAATGACTGAAGAAAGATAACTGTATGTTTGTAAGATTGGTTAAAAAATTTGCCAGAGGAGTTTAGGGAGCGACGGTGACAGGAGTGATTGTAGATAGCCAGCCCTCTGAGGAGGGGACAGAGGCAGAATCTATTGGTCTTCCCGTCGGTCGTCAAGCTGTACCTGACTAATTAGGGAACGGGGAATGGCGATCGCCCGACCTTTCCGGCTCAGGTGAACCGACTCCTCATCGCGGCGCACTAACTGACCGCTCCAGGTGGTTTGCCCCTTGAAAGGTTCTGCCATCGTGACCCGCACCGGAAACCCTTTAAATGCCACAAACTCCCGCTCGGTTTCCAAAACCCTGGAGATGCCGGGGCTGGATATTTCTAACACGTACTGGTCGGGAATCAGGTCAGACTGGTCCAGGATGGCTTCCAGGGCATGGCTCATTGCTTCGCAATCGTCCAGGCTGGTGTCTTGCTGTACGTTCCGAACATCGACCCGCAGCACCGGAGGGTTTTGATTGGTGTGAAAGGTGGCTCCGACTAGCTCAAGTCCCAAATTTTCAGCCACAGGCGTTGCCAGATCAAGCACTTGTGGAATCAGGGGGTGGGTCATGGACATTCAGGGGATGGATATATTTAGGGAAATTGGGAGGGCGACGCCCCCATTCCGTGACAGAGCCTGATGGGACCGAGGGCGATCGCACGGCAACAAAAAAAGCGGGCACGGACCCACTTCCAGGAATCATCTTTCTGGAAAACGGCGAACACCTGGAGGGCGATCGCCACCCCCTAGTTTAGCGCATCCTTTACCAGGCGGGGGGGAACCTCAGCGGTAGAAGGAATCAGTTAGGGCTTAGAGCCTTGAGTAATGGCGTAGAGTTTTAGGGTTTGCTCCCGCAACTGTTCCACATCTTCCGAGGCCAACCGCTTAACGTAATTAATTTTAACCTCGTCTAACCAGACCCCCACCAGGGCCTCAATTTCTTCAACGGCCCTATCCTTTTGAATTTCTCGGCGGAAGGTATCACCGACATCGGCCAGCAGTTTTTGCGTGAGTTCTGCCCCCACCTCATCTTCCAGGGTATGGGTGAGGGTGCTGTAGAGGGTGGCGTACAGTTCTGAAACCACCTGCTGGGTCAATTGTTCCGTCAGAGAACTGCCCCCCGGCAGCGACTGAATGCCCTGGTAAACAGGCACTGCTTTCAGGGCGTTGGCAATATTGTGCCGCAGCAGGGCCTCGATATCAGAACGCACGCTGGGTAACACCTGGTAGGTCAGGGTCGAGACGATGCGCTGGGTAATCACCTTAATCTCGTCCACATCATTGAGGTCAATGTAGCGGGGTAGGGTTTCAGGCCGCAGTAGCGCCCGCGTGATGTCTCCTTGCTTGATCAGGTTTTGGAGCTGGTCAATGACGCGAATCACCACCACCTCAGTAATCTCCACGGCAAAACTGGCGATAATTCCGTGGGTAATTCGATTTCGTAAGGGTTCCAGATCAATGAGATTGGACTGGTTAATGCGGGTGATCAGGGGAATGACCCGCAGCCAGCGCCAGAAAGGGAGCAACAAAAACACGTCATACCAGCGCCACAGCATGGCATCCAGCCAGCTCGTATCCCGGTAGCGCCGACTCAGCCACCAGGTACGGGCTAGAAATTCTGCCGCAAAGATACCGATGAACCAGATGTCGATTTTGATGAAGCGATCGGTGGGAATGCCGCTGGAGCCAAGGAGGGGGGCGTCGATGCTGCGGTAATAGTTGGTGGCGATCAGGGGGCGGATGCGCTCGTCAAAAAACGCCATTTCCGCCCGGTAGTCGTGTTCGCTCAGGTAATTTACATCCCAAAAGGTGCGAAAAGACTCCTTAGAAGACTCAAGCTCCAGGTCGGTTGTCTCTTCGATGCGCTCCAGCATCCGCTCTTTGATGCGCTCCAGGGTGCCGGACTTATTGGCAATTTCAAAGGGATTTTCGTCGATGATGGCGGCGCTGCGATCGCGCAATTCTGACAGCAATGCGGCGGCTGCCGGGGAAGACAGCCCCGTTTCGGCTACCTGCTGCTCAAACTCATCCACCGTTTCCAGGTAGGCCGTGGTGACCCGGTGGGGTTCGATGCCTTTGAACTGGCGGCCATACCAGTCGGTAAATTCTGGGAAAAAACGCAGGTAGTAGTCCCGCAGGGGAATATAGCTGTAGTCGAAAAACACCAGGCCAACGTTGACGAGGACAAGTGCCGCCATAATTTTCTCAAACCAGCGTGCCCTGCGGCGCACGGAGGCGGGTTTCGTAGATAGGTTGAGGGACGACATAGGCGGGTGGATTGGTCAACTGCGTTATCTTTCGTTACATTACGATTGGTGACTGGTCTGTCCCCACTTCCTGCGAGAGGGCGGATGGGGCAGCGGCGGTACACCTTTTCATCCGTTTGAATAACCTTTCTATCTTTAATAAAGATATCGCTCTATGCAATCGGCCTCTACACCACCGGCGATCGCCCCCATCCCTCCATCCGGCTCTACATCCGGTACCTACTGGCAGTGGCGCGACCAATCAATTTACTACGTCCAAGCCGGAACCCCCCATCCCCATCTGCCGCCCCTGCTGCTGATCCATGGATTTGGGGCCTCCACCGACCACTGGCGAAAAAACATTGCTGACCTGCAGCAGTTCACCGAGGTTTGGGCGATTGATCTGCTGGGGTTTGGGCGATCGGCCAAGCCCGACTGGGAGTACAGCAGCGACCTCTGGCGCAATCAGCTCTATGACTTTATCACAGAGGTTGTGAGGCGGCCTGTGGTACTGGTGGGAAATTCCCTGGGCGGTTATGCCTCCCTCTGCGTCGCGGCCCAGCACCCTGACCAGGCGGCGGGGGTGGTGCTGCTCAATAGTGCCGGGCCGTTTTCGGAGGCGACCCCGGCTCACCCTCCCAACCCGTTAGCCCAGGCGTGGGGGAATTTGGTGCGCACGGTGCTCCTCCAGCCGCTGCCCAGCTTCCTCTTGTTTCAATACGTGCGGCAGCGCTTCGTGATTCGCCGCACCCTGGAAAAGGTGTATCTCGACCAGTCCGCCGTTACCGATCAGCTCGTGGAAGACCTTTACCGGCCTTCGTGCGATCGCGGCGCTGCCCGTGTCTTTGCCTCTGTCTTTAAGGCCCGCAAGGGCGACCCGGTGGATCACCTGCTGGCACAACTGTCCTGTCCCCTGCTGCTGCTGTGGGGCGAGGGCGATCCCTGGATGGACACTCAGTCGAGGGGCGCAAAGTTCCGCCAGCACTACCCAGCGTTGACGGACTACTACCTTCAGGCCGGACACTGCCCCCATGATGAGATTCCTGGGCAGGTCAATGATTTGCTCCGGCAGTGGATGACGACCACCTACGCCGCCGTCTGATCCCGATATCGCCCCAGGTATCCGTCGTGCATTAGTATGGCATTGATGCCTTCGATGCTGGTCTATGCGCTCATTTTGGTTTGATCCCTACCTCTGGATTCACCTGGCGGGAGCTGCCGCCGTTCCCATCTGGCTAGAAGTTTGCTTCCTCGGTTTGGCGCTGGGCAACCCGCTGCTGCCACCGGGGTTAGAAATCCTTCTGGTTGCAGCCATTGGAGTTACCCCGGTTCTCTGGATGCAATGGCAGCGTCCCTTCTATATTTTTAGCCTGCTGGTGGTTGCCCTCAAGGTAGATGCTCTCACCCCCAATCAGCGCCGGCTTTTACGATTCTTTAAGTCATTCCAGACCAAACTTCTGTCCCTGGTCGTGCCCATTGTGCTCACTTATCTGCTCTGGTTGCTCTACCAGTTCACCCCCCTGGCGACGGATGCCCTGGCGACTTTGCCCGTGCCCCAGTGGCATCTGCTGGGACTGCTGGTAGCGGCGATCGCCTTCTTACTGGCCAACCTGTTCCTGCAAGTACCGGTGAGCGTGCTCCGGGTTTTGTTTGCCAGCGAACAGGCCGTGACCCAGGCCGAACCCTATCCGCTAGAGCAAATCGGCCAGAACTTTACCAGCATTGGCTTTGAGGTAGCCCAAATTCTCCCTCCCCTCTCCATTCAACCCCCACCATCACGGGCGACGGCTCCAGCGGCTGCAGATTTGGAGAAAGGAAAAGCCGATCTGGATGAAGGGATTGCGAACGAGGAGGAGACGATTACCGATGTAAGCAGTCTGGAGGACGTTTCCACTGGGTCAGATACAAATGGGATGCAGCCTGGCTTAGCAGAAGCTCCCCCTGAAACCGATGCGGTCGAGTCTGACGCAGCAGATTGGGACGACGAGGCGGACTGGGCACAAGAGCCAGTGGACCCTCAATCTGCTGATGCCGCGACAGCAAGTGAGGCTGTCCAAAGTGAATCGGCTCCCGAAGCTCCCCCCCCGGAAGAAGCTGCCGTCAAAGAATCTATCTCGAACGAACCGACTGCTGCGGAATCTAGCCCCAGTGTTCCCCAGCCAGACGAGCCAGTGCCTGATAATGACCCCAATCGGGTTGATTAAACTTTCAGTGCCGCTAATGACGGTGTATCTCATCACACCCGACATCGGGAATTTGAGATAAGGTCGTAGTTGTGGAGCCTGTCAGACGTGTCGCTGGTATCAGTTGCTTTTATACAGGTGCTTCAGCTTAGCCTGGTTATTTATCCTTAGCCTTTAGGAGGTTATGATGGCTTCTCCCACTTTTACATCAGCCAATCAAGCGTTTCAAGATACCCCCACCTGGGAAAGCCTGAAGCGGGCGATCGCCGCCAGTTCGGGTTTTAAGCGCTGGCAGCTACAAGCCGATAACGCCGTCAGCGCAGACGATACCACCCTGGACGAGGTGGTCATGCGATACCTGCGAGAGACGCTGGAAACGCTGGCTTACTGAGCGTGACAACCAGCAAAACTGGCGGCATTAGGCTCAGAGAATGCCGTCGAGCCAGTCGCTCACATCCTGTTGAATTTCCACCACCCTGGAAATATCGCGGTAGGCCGTTTGCAGGCGCTCACCGTTCACGTAAACGGCCTCCGTGGGGTAATTTTGCAAAACTTCAATTAAGCTAATACGCTCATCATCGCTGGCGGAGAGAATCAGCGCAGCCCGTAGCGCCTGCCGGTTTGCACCACCGGAACGGGTGTGGATGGTCTCCCCAATGCGGTCGAGGGCCGCATCTCCTAGAGGATTGTTCAAACTGCGGTCAAGCAGGGTTGGACTAACTTCTAGATCGCGCGTGAGCCAACCGCGCAGCTCTTCCGCGTCCCGCCCTGTCTTATCCAGGTAGGTTCCCAGGGTCGAGGACGTTTCCCCAGTCTCCGCCAGCAGAGTTAAATCTTCAACCGAAACCGACCGCTGCAGTACGCCATAGGTCAGGACGACCCGTTCTGCGGCGATCGCTTCACTACCCAGGGCGATCGCCATGCTGCCAGCAAGCAAACCCACGCTAATTTTTTCTACCATCTCCAGGGACCGGGCTGCCCTCAGATGTTCATGATTTTGTGTTCTGTGTAGCCTCATTTCTGTCTACCTCGTTGGTTCGTCGGGTGTAGGACGCACTGGGTGCGGCGTTTTGGGATTCTGGGTGGTTTTGGGGTGTTGAACGCCTACAAACAAACTGCGCCCGTCATTTGGTATGACGTTACGCCTTCGCGTTAGGACACTCAAGAGGTGTGCCCCCCGCGTCGCAGAGGTTCCACACTTCGACCTTAAACCGTAGGGCTGTACTTAGGGCATCTTGCGAACGGTTTTGGCCAGAGGTTTCACCCACTCTTCAGCTGATTGCTAATTATAAGAAATATTTTGCACTTCGGCCTGCTTCAGGGGACGGATGGGTAACTGGTTGCAATCACGAGCGATCGCCTTGCAACTACAGTGAGGCCAATCCAAACTTTGGGTAAATAGGTAGCCATAAATAAACGACGCTATGGTGAGGTGCGTCCCCCGGCGGCGCACCCTACCTGCTTTATTAATGGCCAGACACTTATCCACTTAAGGCAGGACAGTAGAGCACGTCCCGCCATCCCGCTAATTTTGTCCGCTTCAAGCGAGAACCCCCAATTTTTTTCAGGTTCACTTCAGACAAATTCAGGAAATCTTCAGGAAAAGCTCAGGGGATTTTATTAGATAAATCAGGTTGTTTTCAATTTGTTCTTAGAAGTTTATGGCCGCAGATCTAATTATCAGAAGTAGTTTTTTGTGCTGAGATTTGCATAAGAAATGGCTGAGATAAATTTAATCGAAATAGTTGATTTTGTTCCCGAAAATGGTCGATTTGAAGCCGTAGCAAACGATAGCCAAGTCAATCGAATTAAATCGAATTAAGTAGGTCAGCACAATTAAATTCATGTTAGAAAACCGGAGGAGCGCCCCGGTGGTTTTCTAACCTTCGTTTTTCAATACAGTTCTACTTAAGACTTGGAAGGAAATCGTTTAACGACTCAAGGAGACAACGATGTCATCTACTCAAATTGCCCCTGTTCTCAGCCCGATCACCTTTATTGATGGCGATTTTCAGGTAGGGGAACCCACCCCCATCAGCTTTGAAACTGCTCTGCAAATTAACGGTCGGTTACGCGCCCGAGACGATGATCCAGCCTTGACCACTAATGGTGTAAACGAGTCCCTACAAATTCTCGGCACCGTGCGAGCAGACAACACCGCATTGCAAATCAATGGTGTCAATAGCCACGTTTTGAATCATGGTCGAATTATTGGCGATTTTAACGGTATCAATGTTGCTAACGGTGACATCGCTTCAGCCCTGATTTTCAACTTTGGTACCATTCTCAGCGACAGCCGCCCGGTCAACATTGGCGGCGTGGGTGCCCTGCTCAACAACCAGGGGGTAATTCGCAGCACGGCGGATCCTCGCAATGGCACCGTTTACGGTGATGTGACCGCCGATAACATCTTCATCGTCAACGGTGGACTCATTGACGTGGGGGGCGGTAACAACGGGGATGCCATTTCCCTGGAGTTGGGAGCGGTGGTAGACGGTACGATTATCAACACCGGGCGCGTCTATGGTCGGGGCGAGGCGATCGCCAGTAATGAAGCCTCCGCCATCCGTCTGTACTGGGTGCCAGCGGCGGAATCTCCCATCTCCCAGTTCAATGGCGACATCATCAACGAAGGGAGCCTGTCTGCGGAGACGGGTGCGACGGTAATTATTGACGAGCGGGTGGTGCTGAACGGTTCCATTATCAACAGTGGTTTGATTACTGGAGGGATGGCCAATTCCTTCACGGGGCAACTGGCGGTGGATGCCAGTGAAGCAGCCAGTTCGATCACGTTAATCAACACCGGCATGATTGATGGCGATGTGCAGCTCAGCCAGAACGATGATGTTTACGTAGGCAGCGACGATGCCACCGATGGGATGACCAACGGCGTGGTGTTTGGCAACGGGGGTCAGGATCAGCTCATCGGCGGCGATCTGGCAGATGCGCTGTCGGGGGGGACGGGCAACGACCTGCTGCTGGGTAACGGGGGGAGCGATCGCCTCGCTGGCGGCGCAGGCAACGACTTCATCGACGGTGGCGCAGGCAATGACCAGATCTTTGGTGGTTCTGGAGTAGACTTTGTATTCACTGGAGCAGGGGCAGACCAGGTCACCCTTTCCGATCAGGGCCTTACCATCATCGCTGACTTCACCGCTGGGCAGGATACCCTGGCGCTGAGCGGCCTGTCCTTTGCTGATTTGCAAATTGAAGGGTTGTTCAACAGCACGGTGATTACCGCAACAACTACGGGGGAGGCGATCGCCTTTCTACCCTTCATCACCCCCGACCAACTGACGGTGGCCAGCTTTGTCGCGCCAGGAACCGATCCCCTGGTGGGCGGCAGCGTAGACGAATTGCCCACGGTCAGCGTCTTCACTGACACCGATTCTCTGCTGGCAGAGGCTCGCGGCAACAGCGGTAGCTTTGTCTTTCGCCTGTCGGCCCCAGCCCCCGCAGGCGGCCTGACCCTCAACTTCCAGGCAGGAGACACGGATACCGTCCCCGACGACGTTGACGTGTCCATCAGCGGTGAGAATGTCACAGACTTCACCGTGCGTCCCGTCCCTGGCTTGATCTCCTCCGTTACCCTTCCCGAAGGCACCACAGAGGCCCGACTGACGGTGACACCGCTGGCGGGGGATGCGCTGGGCGAGCCGGAGGAAGTCATTTCCCTGGATCTGCTGCCCGGCGATGGCTACACCGTTGACCCCGGCAACACCCAGGCTAGCTTCACCCTGCTGGATGAAACGGCGGCCCAACTGCCGACGCCCGACTTTGGCCCGGTAATTTCAGGAACGCCGGATAACGACTTTCTCGTAGGCACGGAAGGGCGCGATCAGCTCGATGGTGCCGCCGGAAACGATATTCTCCACGGCCTGCGGCGCAGGGATTTGCTCACGGGCAGCAACGGCGACGACATCCTCACGGGTGGCCCCGGCAGTGACGACCTCACTGGCAATGGTGGCAATGATGTCTTAATTGGAGATAGCAGCAACGATGTCCTGGATGGCGGTCTGGGCAACGATGCCCTGATTGGCGGGGAAGGAGAAGATCGCTTCATCATCACCCCCAACTCCGGTGTGGACATCATCTTTGACTTTGAAGTAGGCGTTGACCGGCTGATATTCCGCAACGGCCTGAGCCAGAGTCAAGTTTCTTTCGTGCAGGTCGACAGCAACACCCTGGTCGTCTCTCAAACAGGAGCACCTCTGGTGGGGCTGGTAAACGTGCAGGCTGCCGACCTGGTAGCCTCCCTGACTTAAACCCGCTCGCCTTTGAGTTTCCTTCATTCCTAAGGATCGGGAATTAAATAACCTGCAATTATCCGACCTGTAAGGGCATGAAATTCCATGCCCCTACCCCAAGAATTTCACCTTATTAAATTCACGTCCTTGAGCCGACGCAAAAAACATCCGTAGGGTGGGCACTGCCCACCTTACCCAACTCCCCTCATTCGCAAATTTGCTACAACCAACTAACCGAGAAACCTGCCATGCAGCTGACTTCAATTCCCCCAACCCCTGGCTCAATCGACCCCTCACGGCTTGCCCAAGAGCTGGTATTTATTAGTGCCGATCTCGAAGAATCGGAATGGCTGGCGGCGATCGCCTATCCCGGTACCAAGGTCGTAATCCTCGACCCAGAACAAGATGGAATTGCCCAAATCACCCACGCCCTGAAGCTGGCAATCCAGCCCATTCGCCGCCTGCATATCCTCGCCCACGGTGCCCCTGGTCGCCTGCAAACGGGTGCAGACGGGTTTAGCTTAAAGACCTTGTCCCGATATGCCAAGGAACTCATCGGGTGGCGATCGCACCTCTCCCAGGACGCCACCATGCTTCTCTATGGCTGCAACGTGGCCTGTGATGCAACCGGTGAACACTTTGTTCATGCCCTGCACCATTTGACTGGCGCAGCGATCGCCGCCTCTACCACCCTCATTGGCCACGACAGCCGGGGCGGCAATTGGACTCTGGACTACCAAATTGGGGATGTTTACCCGAAACTGGCCTTCCCCCGCTCGGTCATCGCGGCCTATGCCCACACCCTGTAAAAGGTGTCTACTTCCTTTGATAGTCCCGGTGTTCCTGAGAGAATGCCGGGACTTTTAGCCATCAGCGCATGTACAGCCCTACGGGCTAAGGTTTGAGTGTGAAACCCCCACGTCGCGGGGGTTCCACACCTCTTGAATGTCCTAACGTGAAAGCGTAACGCCATATCAAGTCGAGGGAAAGGGCGATCGCCCCCACTCCTTCAAGTCGCTCTGCAATGGGCAAAAAGAAGGGTATCAACTTAAGGCGGGAAATCCTGGTTGGACAGGAGCCAGAATCCAGGAGTCAGAATTCAGGAGAGAGCTGACTTCTGGCTCCTGACTCCTGAATTCTATTCTTGGGAAAGCGTCCCGCCTTA
>JAYKGU010000201.1:0-15302 GCA_035285585.1 Synechococcales cyanobacterium | reverse complement strand
GTTGGTCGTTAGTGCCAATACCGATGTACGGGCGGGAGAGGGGCTGATCGCGACGCCGGGAGGTATCGACTGTCACGTTCACTTTGATAGTGCGGGACTGTGTGCCGAAGCCCTCTCCAGTGGTTTGACTACGATGCTAGGGGGAGGTTTAGGCCCCGTGACCGTGGGAATTTGCTCCAGCGGTGCCCACAATCTCAGTTTGATGCTGCGGGCAGCGGAGAGTTTTCCCATCAACTTTGGCTTTCTGGGCAAAGGCAGCTCCAGCCTACCAGAAAGTCTGGTCGAGCAGGTTGAAAATGGGGCAATGGGGCTGAAGATCCACGAAGACTGGGGAGCCATGCCTGCCCTGATTGATACCTGTCTCTCAGTGGCGGATGAGTATGACTTTCAGGTGAAAATCCACACCGATACGCTGAATGAGTCGGGCTATGTGGAAGATACCCTGGCGGCTATCAAAGGCCGCACCATTCACACCTACCATACGGAGGGAGCTGGAGGTGGCCACGCCCCGGATATTATCAAAGTAGCCTCCTATCCCCACTGCCTCACCTCGTCCACTAATCCCACCAACCCCTACACGGTCAATACCTTTGATGAACACCTGGATATGGTGATGGTATGCCACCACCTGAATCCTAAAGTACCGGAGGATGTGGCCTTTGCTGAGTCGCGCATTCGTGCCGAAACCATTGCCGCTGAAGATATCCTCCACGATATGGGAGCCATCAGCATGTTGGGGTCGGATAGCCAGGGCATGGGCCGCATTGGGGAAGTAATTTGCCGCACCTGGCAGGTGGCGTCCAAGATGAAAGATCAGCGGGGTGCCCTGCCTGAAGATAGCGATCGCAACGACAACCGCCGCGTCCTGCGCTATCTGGCCAAATACACCATCAATCCAGCCCGAACATGCGGCATTTCTGACTATATCGGCTCAATTGAGCCAGGCAAAATGGCGGATATCGTGCTGTGGCAACCGGGCTTTTTTGGCGTCAAGCCCGAGCTGGTGATTAAATCCGGCTTTATTGCCTGGTCACCCATGGGCGAATCCAATGCCTCCTTGATGACTTGCGAACCCATTCTCTATCGCCCCCAGTGGAGCAGCTTTGGGAGTGCGGCGGCGGTTACATCGGCTTGCTTTGTCACCCAGGCCGCCCTGGAAAAAGGTTTGCCCGATCGCCTGGGTCTGCGTAAACCGTTGCTGCCCGTAAAGGATACCCGCTCCCTGAGTAAGCGGGACATGCTACACAATGACGTATGTCCCGATATTGACGTTGACCCGGATACCTTTCAGGTGCGGGTGAATGGGGAGCTGGCGACCTGTGAGCCAGTAAGCACCGTGCCTTTGGGGCGGCTCTACTTCTTCAGATGAAAGTCTTCAAGCGAAAGTCTTCAGGGGAACCGATGATCACCACAACGAAATCAGCTGCACGGGTTGGGGTTGGGGGGCCAGTGGGCAGTGGTAAAACAGCTTTGCTGGAGGGATTGGTCCCCCGCTTGATGCAGCAGGGGGTGGAAGTGGCGATCGTCACCAATGATCTGCTTACCCAGGAAGATGCCGACCGGCTCCGCCATCAAGGTTTCCTGCCACCAGAGCGCATTGTGGGCGTTGAAACAGGAAGTTGCCCCCACACCGCCATTCGGGAAGATCCCACCATGAATTTGCTGGCAGTGCAGGATCTGGAAATGATGCTGCCCCAGCTTGATGTGGTGTTTATTGAAAGTGGCGGAGACAACCTGGCGTCTACCTTTAGCTACGACCTGGTAGATACCTACATCTTTGTCATTGATGTGGGGGCAGGAGACGATATTCCCCGAAAGAACGGCCCTGGCTTTATGCAGGCGGATCTCGTTGTCATCAACAAAGTCGATATTGCACCCTATGTGGGGGCGAATTTAGACGTGATCCGGCGGGAGGCGGCAGAGCGACGCCGCGAAAAGCCCGTGGTTTATACCAACTGTAAAACCGGAGAAGGTCTGGATCAGGTGATTGCGTTCCTTTTAGAGACAGTGTTATTTCGCCCGACCGACTCGAACCCTTTACAGGCCCCCTCTCCGCTATGAATATCACGGCAACTCAGGTTCCCCACCCATCCATCGCTTTGCCCCAAGTTGAGCTAGACGTAAGGTGCGATCGCCACTTTCAGTCCTTCGTCTCCCACCAATATGCTGCCTATCCTTTTCGCCTGTCGCGCAGTTTTCGACTGGAGGCAGAGCATCCCGGTCGTCTCTACCTCTACTTGATGAACGCCTCCCCTGGCCTATTTGCCCATGACGCCCTGGAAATTCGGGTGTGCTTGCAGGAACAGACGCAGCTTTACCTGACTGACCAGGCGGCAATGAAGGTTCACAGTATGCCCCTGGAAGGCACCTTTGCTCAGATGGCGCATCATATCCACGTTGGCGCAGGATCTCACCTGGAGTATGTCCCAGAACCCATCATCCTCTATCCAGACGCCGAGTTCCACCAGCGATCGCACGTCACCCTTGATCCCACCGCACACCTGTTTTGGAGCGAAATCATTCTGCCGGGGCGGCTAGCCCGCCAAGAGTGGTATGACTTTCGTCTGTACCGCAATCGTCTCCAGGTTTATGATTTGAGCGATCGCCTCCTCTTTACGGATGCCATGGTGTTAACCGGGCAGGAAAACCCGTTTAAGCATCAGCCGCTTTTTGCCGCCCTGCCTGCGATCGCCAATATCATCGCCATTTTACCAGACACTGATTTAGCCCAGCTCACGACCTGGTTATCTTCGACTGACTTTGCCCCTCAGCAAAGTCTACAGGCTGGACATTCGCCCCTACCTAATTGCAACGGAGTCCTCATTCGGGCGATCGCCGACAGGGCCAGTACCCTCAGAGCCTACATTCGCATGGTCTTGAATTACATTCGCCAACTCACCCATCAATCCCCGCTGCCGGAGGTACCCAAATGACGGAACTGGCTTCACTCTATCTCGGTAATACCGCAACGGATGCCGCTTTGGCAGAACGTGTAGATCAGGCGCTGCACCACCATCAATGTCTGGAGGTCGATCTGGATAGTCGCGATCGCATCAAAGGACGCATCTACACTCAGGCGCGCTCCGGTGAAGCCGTTGGCATTGTCAAAGATCGCAGTTGGTTGCTGGCAGAGGGGGATGTGTTGCAAACGCAGGCCGGAACCCTGGTATGGGTTCATCTCCAGGAGCAGGGCATGATTGTGCTGAGCATGACCAGCAATACCCCTGGCCATGAGCTGGCGCTGATCCACCTGGGCCATACTTTGGGCAATCACCACTATCCTATTGCCGTCCAAGACCAGCGAATTTATATCCAGGTCTCGGGCGATCGCCCGGTCATTGAAGCCACAATTGCCCGCTTTCAAATCCCAGGTTTACAGATGACCTATGAGGGGCGATCGCCTGCCCAGCTCACTGACTCGGATATTTCTTTCGCAGCCCATCACCATCCCACCCCCCATTACCATCCCACCCCCCATCACCATTCCACCCTTCACCCCTATGACTCCTAGCGGATTGACTACCAGGCAACAATTGGCCCTCCTGCAGTTGTCAGATTCTTTCTTTCCATCTGGGTCTTTTACCCTTTCCCATGGTTTGGAATCCCTGGTGCAGTTGGGTCAAGTTCAGTCTCCTCAAGACTTTCAAAAGTACTTGAAAATCTTACTGTATCAAAAGGTGGGAACTTCCGATCTGGTGGCGCTGCGTCACGCCTTCGCGGCGAGCGTCCAAAGCAATTTGGATGAGCTGCTGCTAGCAGACGAAAGTTTATTCGCTCAAACGTTGATTCAAACGGTTCGAGAGGCCCAAACCAAGAATGGCCGTGCATTACTTATGGTGTCGCGCTCTATCTGGCCCGACCCGCAGTTGGACTGGCTGACTGCTCAGATTAAGCTACATCGATGTCATGGGCTGCATCCTGTGGTGTTTGCTGTGGTTAGTCGAGCAGCTGGGTTAGGGTGCAGCGATAGCCTGCTAGCTTTTCTGCACAGCTTTGTAACTGGCCTATGCGGTGCAGCGATTCGGCTAGGCAGTGTCGGACATCTCGACGCTCAAAGCATTCTTAGAGATATGGCTCCTGATTTAGAAGCGGTAATGGGCCGGGCCATGGATCTAACTTTGGATGAAATGTGGTCGTGGTCTCCTGTAATTGACATTGCCCAAATGGGGCATCGATACCTACCGCTGCGACAGTTTACGAACTGAACTTTGCCCCGCTTAAAGCCGGACAAGATTAGCGGGACAGTAGGGGCGCGGCGTGCCCCACTGTCCGCCTTAAGTTGATAGCCTGCAAATCTATGCATTTTCCCGGTGCATTTGCTGGGCAAATGGGGATCCTCCTTCCTCCTCGAATCCAAATGTTATTGCAAATTCTTTTCAGTAGTCAAGCAATTTAGGGTATGATGCTTCCAAACTGGGCATCCAAGTCCTCCAGGCTGAAAAAGATTCTCTGAAAATTCCTGACCGCCATGAATTCCGTCCCAATCTGGCATCTCCTCTGGAGGCTTATCCGCTACACCCCGCGCCTGTACGGGATGGACACCGTTCTCTGGCTCCTGATTCTCGGACTGCCCGCTGTCCCAGGGGTTCTAATTCGCGAATTCTTTAACGCCCTGAGCGACCAATCTGCCTTTACTCTTTCTCCCTGGGGCTGGATCATTCTCTTCCTCGCGACTGGATTGGCGCGAATCATTGCCATCTTCACCGGACGCATCACCAAAACCCAGCACCGCTTCACCATGAGCGCCCTGGTGCGGCACAACCTGCTGCGGGGATTGCTGCATCGCCCAGGGGCAGAGCCGCTGATGCTATCGGGCAGCCATCAACCCGTTTCCCCTGGAGCCGTCATCAGCTTCTTCCGCGAAGACGCCAGCCAGATTGAAGACAACGTGGTGGGCACGAATGAAATTTTAGGCGTAGGCATCTTTGCTGCCGTTTCGCTCATCCTCCTCTTCAGCGTCAATGCCACAATTACGCTGTTTGTTTTTCTACCGCTGGGGTTCATTGCCGTGATCCTCCATCGCATTGCTGGTCGCATCAAGCGCTACCGTCGCGCCAGCCGCCAGGCCACCCAGCAGGTCACGGGCATGGTGGGGGAAATGTTTGCAGCGGTTCAGGCCATCAAGGTCGCGGGGGCAGAAGAAACGGTTTTGCATCACTTGCGGCAGTTGGGCGATCGCCGTCAGCAGTTAATGGTGCGCGACCACCTGTTCACCGCTCTCCTGGACTCTGGCTTTGAAAACCTGGTGAGCATTGGCACGGGCATGATTCTGCTCTTTGCGGCACAGGCCATGCGATCGCCCGCTGATCCCCTCACGGTGGGAGACTTTGCGCTGTTTGTCTACTACCTGTCCTACATCACCTATTTCCTGAGCTTTCTAGGAAGTTTTCTCACCCTCACCAAGCAAAGTGAAGTGTCCTTCGAGCGCATGGAAAGCCTGACGAGCACCAATGCCCAGGCTCTTGTCGCCCACCACCCGCTCCATTTGCAGCCCATCATCGGTCAACAATCTGCACTGCTAACCGTTTATCCCACTCCCACCGCATCAGAGCAGCCATCTTTGCAAGAGCTAGTGGCTTTAAATTTGACCTACCACTATCCCGGCACGGGCCGAGGCATTACAGATATCTCTTTGCGCCTCGAACAAGGAAGCTTCACCGTCGTCACTGGCCCCGTGGGAGCGGGCAAAACCACCCTCCTCCGGGCTTTGATGGGCCTATTACCGCTACAAGCTGGAGAAATTTACTGGAACGGACAAAGGGTGAATAACCCCGCCGAATTCTTTGTGCCACCCCGCAGCGCCTACACGCCCCAGGTACCGCAGCTCTTCAGCACAACGTTGCGAGACAACATTTTGCTGGGACTGGATCAAAGAGAGGGGAAACAGAATCAAGTAGTTGAAGACCAGATTCAGCGGGCGATCGCCCTCTCCGTCTTTGATCAAGACCTGGCTACCATGCCCGATGGACTGGATACCATCGTCGGCCCCAAAGGCGTCCGCCTCTCCGGCGGCCAACTCCAACGCGCCGCCGCCGCCCGCATGCTCATCCGCCAACCCGACCTGCTCATCTTTGACGACCTCTCCAGCGCCCTCGACATCGAAACCGAACAAAAACTCTGGACCCGCCTCTTCTCCCTCCATCAACCATCCCAAAATCCAAAACCCAAAATCCAAAATCCAAAACCCCCAACCTACCTCGTCGTCTCCCACCGCCGCACCGTACTGGAGAGGAGCGATCGCATCATCCTGCTCAACCACGGCAGAGTCGAACTGGAGGGCACCTTTGATGAACTGCCCTCAGCTTATGTTCGTTGAGTAAAGTATGTTAGTTTGCCTGAACCGGCGTTTACGTATTGCTCTCTAGCGTTTTCGGAGTTCGCTGTGACCACAACAATTTTGCAGTCAGACTATAATCACCTGTGGCAACAAGGGGTTCAAGACCAATACGCGGGCGATCGCCAAGGCTATGCTTTGCGGACAGAAGCCTCAGGGAATTTCTCAACGGGGCCAATTGAGCACCAGGTATTGGTCGGCTTCGACCTCTCGCGGGTGTTGACGGATGAAACCGGATTTCGAGTCCGGCCATCGGAACCGATCAATATTTTTGACCCCGTTTATTTTGAACAAATTCCCGACGCCCCCTTATCCTTTGGCTCTGAAACTCGCACGGACTCCCTCGGGCTGTATGGCCCTACGGGCTAAGGTTTGAGTGTGGAACCCCCGCGACGCGGGGGTTCCACACCTCTTGAATGTCCTAACGCGAAAGCGTAACGCCATATCAGCCCAATGTCTTTACCTTCACCGCGAATGAGGGCGATCGCATTCTGCTGTGGATGCGCGGCATTACCCCAGTCATTGATCCGCTCCTCCAGGTGTACGACGCTAGCATCGGCACTACCTTTGAATGGGGTGGCAATCGAGCCGCGCGACGCCAGCGTGTCCTCTATCGTCGAGATCATTCGGTAGGAGGGTTGGGTGCTTGTGTGGCCTCGCCAGTCCCCAGAAAGCCAAACCTCAAAACAAAGGCCATTAGCACCCAGGCAAGGCCAACGCTACTTGCCGCTCCAGTGAATCACCCGCTTTTCCACAAGCAGAAACAAAGTATTGAGGAAGTATCCCAACAGGCCCGTGACTAGAATGGAGGCATACATATCCTGCACATTCAAGACCTGCTGAGCGTCAATAATGCGCTTTCCCAGCCCTTGCTCGGTGCCAATAAACATCTCCGCCACAATCACAATCACCAGCGCGATACTGATGCCGCTGCGGAGACCAATAAAGGTCTGCGGCAGGCTTTCCATCAGCAGCACATCTTTGAACACCCGCCAGCGATTCGCCCCCATCACCTTGGCCGCTAGAATGCGGGACTGCTTGGCGTGCATCACCCCATAGGCGCTGTTAAACACAATCAGCAACAGAGCACTGAAGGCGGCAATGATTACTTTGGAGAGATCGCTGACGCCAAAGAAGAGAATGAACATGGGAATCAGGGCACTGGCAGGGGTGGAGCGGAAGAAGTCAATCAAAAATTCAACGCTGCGATACAGCTTCTCCGAGCTTCCCAGAGCCACCCCCAGGGGAACCCCCACGATCGCCCCCATGAGAAAGGCGGCAAAGGTTCGCAGCACGGTTGCCCCAAAGTCCAGCGCCATTGTGCCTGCAAACATAGCCTGAAACAGGGTGGCAATGGTTGTGAGCGGCGTTGGCAACAAAACAGGATTGACCCACCCGGAAATGGCAATCAGCCACCAGATGCAAAAGAGGGCCAGCACTCCCACCAGGGGCAGGAATTTTTCGAGGCGGCGCGCCAGGGAAAAGGGTTGAGCCTGGCGGTTTGCGGGATAGGTGGTGGTCATTTGCGCATCTCCTGACGAAAGATTTCCAGGCAGTAACGGCTTACTTCAATAAATTCAGCCGAAGAAAGGGTTTCAAAGGTACGCGGACGGGGAGCTGTAAACGCCACCATTTCCACCAGATGGGTGGGCCGTTTGCTCAACAGCAGAATGGTATCTGCCAGAAACACCGCTTCCTCCAGATTATGAACCACCATGAACATGGGGATCTGGGTGGTCATAAAAATTTCCTGGAGCTTGTCGCGGACAAACAAAGTCGTTTCAAAGTCCAGTGCGGAAAAGGGTTCATCCAGAAACAGCACCTCCGGCTCAGCAATCAAAGCCCGCATGATGGAAATGAGCTGCTGTTGCCCCCCCGAAAAGCTGTAGGGGTAGCGCTTCAAATCCAGGCGAATGTTGAAAGTGTGAATTAGACGCTCGACGCGATCGCGACACTCCGCCTCCGGCACACCTTTGACCCGCAGGGGATAGGCAATATTGTCGTAGGCACTCAGCCAGGGCAGCATGGCATCGCGATAGTTTTGAAACACATAGCCGATGCGTGCCCGACGAATGGGTTTGCCGTGAATCCGAATCTCGCCCTGGTCAAACGGGATCAGCCCGCTAATCATATTGATCAGGGTTGACTTCCCACAGCCATTGGGACCAAACACCGACACCAGCTGGTTATTTGCCAGATCCAGGTTGAAGTTGTCGTAGAGAACCGCATTACCAAAGGATTTACACAGCCCCTGCACGGAAACAAAGTGTTCCGGCGGTGCAATAGGCTGGTTAGATATTGAACTGATCATGGTTCATATCTCCATTTAGATAGACCTTGAAGTATGCTTTGAAGATTGCTTTGCGAGTAGTATTAAGGCTCAATCAGGCAGGCTGATACAGCAAAGTAGAAACATCAATTGTGCGGGAAAAGATCTCCTTTTCGGTCATGAAATCAAAGAACTTTTGGAAGTACGCCACATCCTCCGGCGTGAAATCGTCGTACATGGTGTAACCGACCATGGGCACTTTCTCGACCAATTCGCCTTCAATGGCCGTATAGCCCACCAAGTACTGCCGTGCTTCATCGGGACTATTGCGGATGTCCTCCACCGCCCGCCGATAGGCTTCTGCGTAGGTTTGGGTCGTCTCGGGAAATTCCTCAATAAACTTGCTGCTGAGCGCCGCCGAGCCACCAAACCAGGGAGCCATCGGGTCTCCCAAAATGTATTTGGCCACAACGCCATTTTCCAGGATGCGGGTGATGCCTTTCAGGGCACCCACCGTCCCCGTTGGCTCCAGCGTATAGGCAGCATCAATCTGGCCCGACTCGATCGCCGCCACATGCTGACTGATTTCAATTTGCTGTACCTGGGGGTCGGCAACGCCCGCTGCGGATAGGATAGCCTCGGCGATCGCCTTGTTCTGCGCCCCCGGCCCCGTCGCAAACCGTTTCCCGTTCAAGTCCGCAATGGTTTGAATCGGGCTATCCTGCCCCACAATCACCTGATCCAGGGCATATTCCACATTGCTAGGATTGGAGCAAATGATTTTGAATAACCCCGGTGAGGTAATTTCTGCCAGACCCAGGGCACCACTGGCTACGCCGTTGCCCGTCCCCTGCAAACGTCCGGCGATCAAAGCCTCGGCAACCTGGTTGGGAGAGGCAAACTTCACTGCCTCCACGTCCAGCCCTGCTTCCTGAAAGTAGCCTTTCTCAACAGCCAGGAAGAGAGGTAATCCTGAGGCAACGGGCCAGAAGCCAATGGAAATCTTGCCAGGGGCCTCTGGTGCTCCACTCCCGGAAACCTGGGTCTGGGGCTGGCTACAGCCGTGGGCGGCGATCGCCAGAGCCGCACCTGCACTGAATTGAAGAAACTGCCGTCTGCGAATAGTCATATCTGCAACTCACAAAAGTTGAAATTGATGATAGGATTGCTACAACCGATACAGAAATTACCGAATACCTTGTTGATCTAGAGCTAATTCAAGTACTTCCCTCAAGTGCCATCGGGTTCATAACTTAAGAAATGAAGGTACAGATCCCAGGTAGAAATTTCTGGCATGAATTCGGGGAGAAATCGGGGAGAATGTGAGCGATCGCTTACATAGGCATCCCACAAAAGCCATCTGAGCGTGGACCTACCGCCGGTAGGGGCAAACAGGGTTAATCAGCTTTCATTCGTCTAACGATTTCAGGCGATATCCCAAACCGTGAACCGTTTCAATGAAATCCTTGGGGGCACCTGCGGCTTTCAGCTTGGCTCGCAGATTCTTCACGTAGGTCTTGATCGTGTCTTCTTCAGGAGAGTCCTGCAAGTTCCAAACATGCTCAATGATGGCCGTGCGGCTCAGCACTCGGCGGCCATAGCGCAGCATTGCTTCCATTAAGGCAAATTCCTTGGGAGTCAAGCGAATGGGCGAGCGATTATACGTCACCTCATAACTGCTGGGATTGAGTTGCAATGCTCCCCAGGTGAGCACAGGGGCAGCGCCTGCCTGCCCTCTCCGCAACAACGCCCGAATCTGGGCCAGCAATTCCTGCAAGTCAAATGGCTTCACCATGTAGGCATCGGCCCCTGCGTCCAGGCCAATCACTTTGTCCAGGGTGGTATCCCGTGCCGTGAGCATCAGGATGGGAGTGGAACAGCCGCGATCGCGCAGCCGCTGACACAGACCAATTCCATTCAACTTTGGTAGGGTTACGTCTAGAAGCACCAGATCATAGGCTAATGAGCTAGCCTGTTCCCACGCCAGTTCGCCATCTCGTACCAGATCCACCGCGTACCGCTGGGCTGCCAGGGCATCCGCCAGGGAATTTGCCAACTGGATATCATCTTCCACAAGCAAAATTCTCATTTTTGCCTAGGACTTACGCAGTTGAGTGGTTCGTAGAGGCTGAGCGCCCACAAACACCCAGAAGGCCAGGACGCCGCACGCAGTGAGTAAACCCTATTGTTGTAACCAGCAGAAGCCTTACGCAGTTCACTGATTAGATAAAGTATTAGAAGCAATTAATCTTTTCTAAAGTGTATCGTCGTGCATCAGTGGAATTTGTGTTGTTACCTCCTATACAAAACTTTGGGGAAACAGTGGAAATTTGGTGGCCTTCCACTAGCCTGCTTGAGGCGGAAAGTCTTGATTGAATGGGAATTCAGAATTCAGGAGACAGAATTCAGGAGAGAACGAGCTTCTGGCTGCTGGTTACTGAATTCTGTCCTTGGGAAAACTCCCGACCCAAGGGATCGCCTACAACTTTGAAAATAGCATTAGCAATATTTTGAGGATAGTCGTACCTTTGCTGTAATTTCACCTTACCTTTTAACCAGAAACGTTTTCTTTCTTCAAAGGTAAGATTGACGGCACGGGCGATCGCCTCGCCAAACTGGCCAGTATTTTGAACGTCTACCAAAAATCCATCTTCGTTGTGGTGAATTAATTCCTGTAGGCCATCTACGTTTGAACAAATCAGCACGGGACCAACGTCATCACACCAGTGCCTCACTTCCAAGGGTATTAAGCCAAAAGGTTCTGCCAGGGATGGAACAACCACTGCTCTGGCATTTGGTAGTCGAAAAATTGCTCTTAGCTCCGCCTGCGGGACAAATTGGTTGATAATTTTTCCTCGAATCTTTAGATCTGAAAATAACTGTCTAACCTCCTGATAATTATTCTCAGCTTCGTAGGTTCCTAGACAGGAAAGTAAAAGTATTAGCTGAGCGTCGTGGTCTTTTTGAGACTCGGCAAAGGCTTTAACCAAATACTGAAAGCCCTTGTATCTGGAAGTTCTGCCAGCAGCCAGTACCATGTTTTGTCCAAGCGGCAATGCGTACTTTTGAATGACTTCAAGAGGCTCAGGGCTGGTTAATTTTTCAAATAGCGGTAGGCCGTTTGTTAAGGCAACCAGTTTATTCTCAGACGCACCGTAATGCGCCAGTAAATGGTTCTTCATGAAGTCATTGATGTAGGCAACAAAGCATTCCTTATGACGATTTGCATCATCTATGGGCTGCTTCTCCCAGTTATATCGGGTTTCATCTTTTTGTAATTGGTGAATCAGCCCGGTGCTGTGGGGAACCCAAACTATGATGGGTCTATTCCCCTGGAATTTTGATAGTTGTCGGAATAGGAAAGAGCTGACACCGCAGTAAGTCGTATCGTTGACGAAGACAATGTTAGTAGTATATTTATGAAAATAATTAATAAGGATATTTGCGGCACCCATTGATGTTGCTTGCCACTGGTCAAAATCAACGTAAGTTTCGTCTCCTGCGGTACCATTTAATTGATACAACACATCTCCATGAAGAGACTGGCAAATATACTGTGACTGCTTTAGTACCTCTGGGCGAAATCTGGAGCAAGCTGAATCATAAAAGGGGGTTACAGCATAAAAGTTTACTTCTTCAAACCCAGCTTTTTGTAAGTACTGAATAACTTGAGGCATTGATTGAATAAAATGCCGAGTGGCAGTACCGACCCCACAATACCAAGTTGTTATCCCATCGTAGGAAAAGAGATAAACAGCAGTTTTCCCAGCTTGATTCATGTGCTGATGGCTCCAAGTTAGTAATAATGGCTTGTTTAATAAAGGATTGAATTACTCGCCTTCAGTTTTGATGTATTTCATAATAATATCAGTGACCTGATCTTTCACATCTTTGTTGAGGGTTAGCAAATGAGCGCTGCCGTCAATTTCTACCAAGGTTACTTTTGCACCAGGCTGCTGTTGAATCGCGCTGACTTGTTCTTGGGAAATCATCTGATCGCCTTTTGATTTGATGATCAATATAGGTGACGAAATTTCTGATAATTTCTGCCACACTACGTCCTGTAGCTCGACAAAGTTTCTATGTACCGAAATAGGGTGGGTGTAATAGCCGAACCAATTAACCCCTTCCATTTGATCAAGCGTCGGTTTCCAGGTGCGATATTTTTTGCCCACTGCTGTCGCTAGTGATATGAGATACCTTGCAGATTTACTAACTGATAGGACTGGTGCGGTTAGAATTAACCCGTCTATCGGCGTGACGGTGGAGGCATACAAACCAAGAACTCCGCCCGCACATTGTCCAACTACCAGGACTTTTGCACAGTAGTTCCGTATTTCATTAACGGCATCGACCGTGGCGGCTACCCATTCGTGCCAGGTAACGTCTAGCAGATCGCTGGGATGACTGGCATGACCTGGAATTTTCATGGAATGTGCAGCGTAACCCTGATGGGCCAAGCACTCAGCAATGTGGTTCATTTCAAAGGGGGTTGAATTCAGCCCATGAATGAGAACAACGCCAATTTCGGAATTTTGTAATGACTTGAAAGGAAGAACCAAATTCTGGTCTATGTTATAAATGAAGCGCATGGTAGAACTGAAGTGATTGAAGATTTTGAGTTGAATTGTAGCTTATAATTCCAATACAGTAAAATCGAAGAAATACGGACAATCGGCTTAATTCGTCTATTAAAGTGATACATGATGTAGAAGTAAAAAAGCGCTATAAAACGAGTACTTTGCTCATGCTTTCTCCCAAGATTTTGCGTTTTCACTAAATAAACTAGACAAGCGAGGAAATCGATGACACCTAGAGATCAATACCATTCTGACCGCCTAATTGTTAAGCTGACGTTACTACTCTGTAGTACACTAATAATCTTCGCGGCGGCGAGCGTGTCGCCCTCTCTGCCGCTAATGCAAGAGCATTTTACAAACTTAAAGAATGCTGACTTTTGGGTCAAAATGGTAGCCGCTATTCCTTCGCTATTTATATTGCTGGGAGCGCCCATCATTGGCATTGGGGTTGATCGGGTGGGGCGCAAGCTGATTTTGGTTGTTTCAGTCATTCTATTCGGGCTTTTTGGAACATCTGGTTTTTTTGTCTCTTCAATATTTGGCATTTTGGCGACTCGTGCTGGAGTTGGTTTAGCAACCGCTGGCATTACTACCTCCGTTACTACGTTGATTGGCGACTATTACACTGGACAAAACCGGATACAGGTATTGGGTTTGCAATCTGCGTTCATTGGTGTAGGAGCAATTACGGCGGTTTTGAGTGGCGGTATTCTGGCAGATTTTTCCTGGCGATCGCCGTTTCTGGTTCATTTACTTGCTTTCCTACTCCTACCCTTAGTACTTTTTCTTATTCAAGAACCCCAGCGAATTCAAGACGGTCAGTTAGAATCGATTGATGATTTTGAGAACAGGTCAAATCTGCTTGAGCAATCCCCATCCTCTGAAGCCGTTGATGCTGAAAATTCACAAAAGGTATTGTTGTTCATTTACGGGACGGCACTGCTAGGCGAAGTCATTTTATACCTGATTCCCCTACAGACGCCTTTCTATTTGCGAGCTTTAGCTGGGGCGAATGGTAAGCAAGCAGGTATCGCGGTTGCGTTAGCCACACTATTTTTCATTACTGGATCTTTGCTATACGTAAAGTTAAAAGAACGGATGAGCTATGTTTCTCTGATTATTTTGTCTCTTGGTCTTGTGGGCATTAGCTATGAGGTAATTGGTTGGGTTAACAGTTACGCATTGGTTTTACTGGGGCTAGCAATTGGTGGATTGGGGTCTGGCTTTTTAGTGCCCAATTTAGATTCATGGTTAACCGCTACCGTTCCTGCCGCCTATCGGGGACGTGCGGTAGGAAAGCTAACTGCGTCAACATTTTTAGGGCAATTTCTATCACCGATCATTACCCAACCAGTCATTAAAAATTTAAACTTAGAGCTTGAGAATGCCTATGCTCTAGTTTACATTCTATCGGGCTATTCGGCCATCCTTTTTGTGCTAGTCATCTTCATCTTTGAGCAGGTCAAACGCAATGAGTTCTCTACTCGTTTCTGAGGGGCTATCCGGAAGCTCATTAGAGTTTTTGGATTTGTAAATCCCTGCCGGGGTTTACAAATAGGTTCCAGGTGAAATATGGCTTTAAGAAACATTTTATAGTTGAACAGTTGGATTACTTGCCATCAGTTAATATAATAGAGCAACGGAGTAAGTATCACTGAAATACAGCGTGATAACTTGCTTCCTTTCTGAGCTTTTGTAACCATTAAAAGCGATCGCCATCAAGAGTAGAGAATCAGGCAATGCTAAACACTAAGCAGTCTTCTTTTACCCACTTTCGAGACAAAGTTGTCGTTATTACGGGGGCAGCCTCGGGTATTGGTAAAGCCCTGGCAGAAGAACTCGTAGAAAGTCAAGCTCAAGTTATTCTGGTTGACTGGAATGCGAAACTTTTGCAAGAAACTGAAGCGTACTTTAAATCCAGGGGAGGTAAGGTTTGCGCTTGGGAAATCAACGTATCAAATTTGGCGGACGTTCAGGAAATGATTTCCAGTGCGATCGCCCAATACCAGCGTATTGATTATCTGTTTAACAATGCAGGCATCGGCATTGCGGGCGAGGTTCGAGACTTTAGTATTGAAGACTGGCGCGAAGTGATCGACGTTAATTTAGGAGGAGTCAT
>JAYKGU010000200.1:0-31007 GCA_035285585.1 Synechococcales cyanobacterium | reverse complement strand
GATCAGCTCCAACCCCAATGTGTCTGAGGCCGATGTGCGCAATGTGGTGGCCCAGATTGAGCGGGCGCGCAACAGCGTCCTCCAACAGGCCGAGCGCATCCAGCGGGAAGCCCAGCATCGGGTGGAGATGGTGAAGCACGACGCCCAGCGGCGCATGGAAGAAACCCGCAAGGCAGCGGCAGCAGCCTCCTGGTGGCTGTTCCTGACGGCGGTAGTGTCGGCGATCGCTGCGGCAGGTGGTGGTGCACTGGGGGTTGCAGGATAGACGCATGGATTTGCGAGGCATCTGGCAACTCATTCAAGGCACCATCCAGGAGTGGAACCGGGACAACGCCTCTCGCCTGGCGGCGGCCCTGGCCTACTACACCATCTTCTCCCTGGCCCCGGTGCTGATTCTGGTGGTGGCGATCGCTGGCTTCTTTTTTGGTGAGGAAGCCGCTCAGGGCGAAATCGTCTCCCAAATTCAGGGGCTGGTGGGGCGCAGCGGTGCGGAGGTGATCCAAACCGCCATTGAAAACGCCAACCGCCCCGGCGAAAACTCTGGGGTGATTGCCACCCTCGTTGGGGTCGCCATCCTCCTGTTCGGGGCCACGGGCATGTTCGTCCAGCTTCAAGACTCCCTGAATGTGGTCTGGAACGTTCAGCCCCGCCCCGGACGGGGCATCCGCAACTTCGCCCGGAAGCGGCTGCTCTCCTTCGCCATGATCGTTGGCATCGGTTTCCTGCTGCTGGTTTCCCTGGTGGTGAGCGCCCTGCTGTCGGGCTTGTCGGCCTATGTCCAGCAAGTGTTCTCCGGTTTTGAAACCCTGCTGCAGTTGGTGAACTTCGCCATTTCCTTTGTGGTAATTACCCTGCTGTTTGGCCTGATTTACAAATATATTCCCGACGTCAAGATCGAGTGGGGCGATGTGTGGATTGGCTCGGCCCTCACCGCCCTGCTGTTCAGCCTGGGGAAATACCTGATTGGCCTTTACCTGGGCAACAGCAGCTTCAGCTCCACCTACGGGGCCGCCGGGTCGCTGGTGGCCCTGCTGGCCTGGATCTATTACTCCAGCCAGATTCTCTTCCTGGGGGCGGAGTTTACCCAGGTGTATGCCCGTCAGTACGGTTCCCAAATCGTGCCGGATGAGAACGCCATGCGCATCGACCGGGCACCCGGAGAGAATCAGCTTCCTGCCGAAAGTGGGCGATCGCCCTCCTCCCGGTCGCGCGATCGCCGCCGCCCATGAGGACAAAGGGCAACAGGGTTCTGTGTCGGCTACACTTAACTCTAGCTCCCTATTTTCGTCGCTCAGGTGAGAAGGCAGAGGAAATATGGCAACAAAGAAAACGTTTGGTAGCTTTGAGGAACTGCTGGCCGGGTCTCCCCAACCTTTGCTGGTAGATTTTTATGCGACCTGGTGTGGCCCCTGCCAAATGATGGCACCCATTCTGGAGCAGGTGAATACGCAGATGAAAGACAAGCTGCGCATCGTGAAAATTGACACTGATAAATACCCCAACATTGCCACCAAACATCAGATTCACGCTCTTCCCACGCTGGTCTTGTTTAAAGATGGGCAGCCCGTGGATCGCATCGAAGGGGTAATGCCCGCTGATCGGCTGGTGCAGCGGCTAACGCCACTGGTATCTTAAGCCCCTTAGGTCTGGCGTGCGGTGTCTGGGGGTTTTGGGTGGTTTTCTGGGTGCCTGGTACTCACAAAGCCACCCAACTGCATAAATTCTAACCCTGTTATTTCAGCAGCGGTTTTGGGAAGAATAGTGATGGTTGCCGCGACAAAAGTAAGCCCCTAATGGGTGCAGAGGCAATAGCTTAATCTTAGGCAAGCCTGAATGGGGCGTTTTACCGGGTAATGGCTACCAAAACTTGATTTCAACCCATTCACCTTTACCAGGAGCGCTGCTGATGCTCAAGAAACTTGTTGCTTTAGGAATCGCCACGGCTACGATTGGAGTTGCTCTCCCTGCTAGCGCCGAGTTAGCAGGAACCTATTCTCCTGATCCCGAAACCGTTGTGGGGGGGCGGGATGTTTCCCTGCCTTCGGTGCCCGTCACTCCCCGAAAATATGCTCTACCCATGGTGATCCGAATTGTTCAGGATCCATCTATCACCACCGATACGCCGATCACAGACGCCATGGCTAATGACGTTGCAGCCTGGGGAGGGGCGATCGCCAATTGTCTCACCCAGTCCCCAGAAATGCTCCGCGAAACTCGGGGTGGCGACCAGCCCTTCGTAGTGGGCGGTGCCACTGGGACGATTCATCTCAATGCCAATAGCGTTCCTGTTTGTCCCCTGTAGGGTAAGTGCTCAAGCACAGTTAATTACAACTGATGGGGTATGCGCCCACGCTGGGGGCGCATACCCTTAGGGCGATCGCTCGTGGGGCATTCCCCTGCAGCTTTTGCGGAATCCAGGCAAGAGTCGGGCAGGGGCAGGGAGCTACTTGCTTCTACCACGGATATGGGTGTAGCTATCAAAGCAGCGGGCGATCGCCTCATCCACAACCGTATCAATCAACCGCGCCGCCCGAAGCACGTCCTGGGGAGACGCCTGTACCAGATCTGTTTCCAATTCTGAGAAAATGACGGAGCGCAGCAGGCGATATTCCCGCGCAATTTCTGCTGGCTCAAACCCCTGTTCCGCACGAATCACGCCATGCTCCAGGCTGGCTTCATCAATGACCGAAAAGTTTTCGAGCTGGTCATCCGCCAGCATAGCCGCAAGGGATTCTAGAACCCTCGGCAAACTATTCCGTACCGCTTTGAACGTAAGTTCGTTAGTCGCTTCGATCTGCCGATCGTCAAATACTGCCCCGATCCATCGCTCAATAATTGTGTCCCGCTTTTGATCTAAAATTGCGCTGAAGTCCATCTTCATGGGTATCGATCGGGTCAGTTTAGAAGATTTCCAGACCTACGCAGTAGCAGGCTTGAGCACCACCTTGATACAGTTCTCCTGCTTATCCCGAAAGACCTTGTAGGCACGGGGCGCGTCTTCCAGCGGCAAGCGGTGGGTAATCAGGAAAGAGGGATCAATCTCACCTTGCTGGATGCGCTCCATTAAAGGCTGCAAATACTTCTGGACGTGGGTCTGGCCCGATCGCATGGTCAGTCCTTTGTTGACGAATGCGCCCATGGGCATCTTGTCAATAAAGCCACCGTAGACCCCCGGCACCGACACCTTACCACCCTTACGGCAGGCCACGATCGCCTGACGCAACACCAAAGCCCGTCCCGTTTCCATGCGCACTGCCTGCATCACGGTATCGTAGAGGGCCATCACACCCGTGCCGTGGGCCTCCATACCGACAGCGTCAATGCAACAGTCAGGCCCCATGCCGCCCGTCATCTCCTTGAGGGCGACGCCAGCGTCCATTTCTTCGTAGTTGATAATTTCGGCACCGCTTGCCTGGGCCATCGTGAGGCGTTCGGGAATGCGATCGATGGCGATCACCCGCTCTGCCCCCAGCATGAAGGCGCTGCGAATGGCAAACTGGCCGACGGGGCCACAGCCCCACACCGCCACGGTTTCCCCTGGCTGAATATCACAGTTTTCGGCGGCCATGTAGCCCGTGGGGAAGATGTCGGTGAGGAACAGAACCTGCTCATCGGTCAGCCCTTCGGGTACCTTAATGGGGCCGACATCGGCAAAGGGCACCCGCACATATTCCGCCTGACCGCCCGCATAGCCGCCCAGCAGGTGGGAGTAGCCATACAGCCCAGAGGGGGAGTGGCCATAGAGCTTTTCCGCCATCCAGGCATTGGGGTTGGAGTTGTCGCACAATGACCACAGATCCCGGTTGCAGAAGAAGCAGCTGCCGCAGGAGATGGTGAAGGGAACGACGACGCGATCGCCCTTTTTGAGATTCTTCACCTCTGGCCCAAGTTCCACCACTTCGCCCATGAACTCATGGCCCAGGATATCGCCGGACTGCATGGTGGGGATGTAGCCATCGTACAGGTGCAGATCGGAACCGCAGATGGCGGTGGAGGTGACGCGCAGGATAGCATCACGGGGGTTGAGAATCTTGGGATCGGGGACGGTATCGACGCGAACGTCTTGGGCACCATGCCAGCAAACGGCTTTCATTGGGGTTCTCCTGAGTGGGAATTTTAGATTTTTTGGATTTTAGATTTTGGCGTTTTGCCCTATGGGGCTTCGGTGGTGTAGCGCTTCAGGGTGGGGTTCTTTTCGGCTTTGAAGTCGCTGCGGGGGGACTCGTCGGCGGAGGATCCGGGGAGGATGTCTTTGATCGTGTCGATGATGCCGCCATCCCGCTCAGGCTGTTCCTCGCTGACTCGGCCACTCTCTTCGATAGCGGTGCGGTCTACCCCACCCTGAAAGTTTTCTTTGCTGAGGAGGTTGTAGGAGGGGCGCACCGGGCCGTTTTCGTAAGGTTCGGTCTTGGAGGTGTCGGGTTCATAAGCTTCGGCCTCGGGAGTGGCGGCAGCATGAACAACGTTCCCCATTGCACCTAGCCACAGGGCAGTCACCATAACGCCAACTACCATGAGACGACCCAGGGCCAGGACGCATGGACGAACAAATTGGAAAACTTTCAGTTGAGAAATTTTCATTGGCTCTAAGACAGTTTTTGGAAAAGGTTTGCTTGTTTGCGGTAATGGTATGAGGTTCATCCGCAGATTACGCAGATTGCGCAGATGAAAGACATCTTACGTACCATTTCTCTATCTGCGTTCATCTGCGCAATCTGCGGACAGATTAAGCATCATTTGCTGAGTAGAACACCTGGAATCTCCTAACCGCCTTTGGGTTGACCTTCGGTGGTAGCAATTTCGCCAGCTTCCATAAGCTGCTTGAAGCGGTTCAGTTCGTCGCCAATCTGCTGTTCCGGCTCCTCACCAAAGAGCTTGGCGATCGCCGCTGCCAGCACCCCACCAGGCGGGTTGTACTCCATTACCACTTTGACTTCCGTACCGCGATCGCCCGTCGCTGGCTTGAAGCGCACAAATCCGGAGTTCTCAACATCGGCCCCTTCTTCGGAGGCCCAGGCAATCAGGTGGTTTGGCTCGTCGTTCATAATCACCGCATCCCACTCAATGGCCTGCCCCATGGGAGCACTGGCGACCCAGTGGGAGTGGCGATCGTCCTTCACCATTACGGATTTCAGGTGTTTCATAAATCTCGGCAGGTTTTCAAAATCGCGCCAGAAGCTGTAGAGTTCCGAGGCAGGGCGGTTAATGGTCACGGTCTTTTCCACCCGAAGGGCCTGGTCGAGACCAATGGCGCTTTCCACCTGCTTGATGGTGCTTCTTTGATTAGCTCCCTGGTAGATCAAACCGCCGCCTGCCAGCGCTGTGAGAACACCCCGTAGCGATCGCTGACTCAGGCCCGATAGCACCATCGCGCCACCGCCAATAATCGACGACCAGCGCTCCAGATCCCCGGCCTGCTGGTCGGCGGACGTCTTTGTGCTCATTGAATTTTCCATGTCCATATCTCCCAGATATCTTCCGGCGGCCATCACCCATGTTCGGCAAGCGTTACTAAACCAGCAAACCCTGTAGGGGCAAATGGCCATTTGCCCCCACCATGGGTATTCGCAAAATCGCCATCCCTACCATCCTTCAGTGCAGCAAAAACATTCCGTGCCGCAATGGGGGCGTTGGGTGATGAATGATAACCTTTGGTTCTACGGCCATCGTAGAAGTCTAGAACGTCCCCTCCTTCGCCCAAAGGGCAGAGAATCGTTGTTCTATAGCGCTACGCTTTCGTGTTAGGACGCTCCAGAGGTGTGGAAACCCCCGCGACGCAGGGGTTCCACACTCAAACCTTAGCCTGTAGGGCTATATTTCACATTCCGTTCACCGTGAGGTTCATCTATGGAAGTTCTCCCCGTGCGGCTTACCCCAGGCCAGGATTTACGGCAGCGGCTCAAGCAGATTGCTGCGGTCTCTTCCATTGAGGCGGGCTTCATCCTGTCAGGCATCGGCAGCTTGCGACAGGCCGCTGTCCGCTTTGCTAACCAGGAGGCTCCGATGGTGCAGGTGGGATACTTTGAGATTATTGCCATCAACGGTACCCTCTCCCAGTACGGGGTTCATCTCCATGTGGCGATCGCCAACCAGCACGGCCAGATCCTGGGGGGCCACCTGTGCGATGGCTCGATTATCCACACGACGGCAGAGATCGTCATTGGCATTGTCCCTGGGGTTGTGTTTCGGCGATCGCCCGATCCCCAAACTGGCTTTCTCGAACTGGAAATCGGCGAAACGGTTGGAGAATCAGGGAAATTGGGCGAAAATTAGGGCGCACGGGCAAGCAACCCGTCCAGACGTGATTAGTCAGCGATCGCTAAGGAGAGTAGGTCATGCAGAAACTTGGTCGGTATGCCTGCTCTACACCACCCTACGCCAGGCCAACGGCGAGGGAGCCAACTTTCAGGCGGCGGATCTGGAAAACACCCGCCTGGACAACACCACCCTGCGCCAGGCCAACTTCACCGACGCCAATCTGGACGACACCGACTTCAGCGGCGCAACCCTCACCGAGGCAGTCTTTGGCAATACCGACCTCACTACCGCCTACCTTTGCAATACCACCCTGCCCGATGGCACCGTTTCCAATCAAAACTGCGAAACCGCAGAGAATTGAGGTATTCATTTGGAAATCTTGGTGGGACAGGAATCCTAAATTCAGGAGTCAGAATTCAGGAGCCAGAATTCAGGAGGGACCCGACTTCTAACTCCCTGACTGGACGTAGGTTGGTGTTGAGCAACGCGAAACCCAACACCAGCACAAGAGGAACTTGACTCCCGACTCCCGACTCCCGACTCAGATGAACAGCATTCAATCTTCCTTCTTCTCTCCTAGGAAGTAATCTACTTTCTTTCCCTGGGGCGATAAGCCGTCTCCTGGCTTCCATTAAGGTTGAGGAAAACTGTGTAGGACTGCTCTATGACGATTACTCCCGACCAAATACCACCTCAATCGCAGGAGCGCCAGCCTGCCCTTGAGACGGAAATGTCTCCCCGCCCGGAATACGATGACCCCAACTACAGGGGCAGCGGCAAGCTGAAGGATAAAGTCGCTCTAATTACCGGGGGTGACAGCGGCATCGGACGAGCGGTGGCTGTCTACTACGCCAAAGAAGGGGCAGACGTGGCGATCGTCTATCTGGATGAGCACGAAGACGCTGAAGAAACCAAGAAAGCCGTCGAGTCCTACGGTCGGCGCTGTTTGCTAATTCCTGGCGACATCAGCGGCGAGCCGTTCTGCAAGGAAGCGGTGAAAAAGACCGTGAATGAGTTTGGCAAGCTGGATATTCTGGTTAACAATGCCGCCGAGCAGTATCTGGAAGAAAGTATTGAAGTGATTGACCCGGCGCGGTTGGGCAGCATCTTCAGCACCAACATTTTCTCCATGTTTTACTTTGTCAAGGCAGCGCTCCCTCACCTGAAGGAAGGCAGCGCCATTATCAATACCACTTCCATCAACGCCTACAAGGGCAATTCCTCCTTGCTGAGCTACTCCACTACCAAAGGAGCGATTCTGGCCTTTACCCGCTCGATCTCCCAACCTTTGCTTGAGAAAGGCATTCGGGTCAACGGCGTCGCTCCTGGCCCCATCTGGACGCCGTTCATCCCCGACGCCATGCCCGAGGATGCGGTGTCTAGCTTTGGTAAGCAGGTTCCCATGCAGCGCCCCGGCCAGCCCAAGGAAATCGCCCCCAGCTTTGTATTTCTGGCCTCTGAGGATGCTTCGTACATGGCTGGCCAGGTGCTTCATCCCAATGGTGGTGTCGTTGTCGGTGCTTAATTGTCGGCGCGTAGAAAGTACAAGGTAGGATTCCATCATGCGTCAACTCTGGATTCAGGTACCCAAAGGTGAAGGCGATCGCGTCATTGACGTGGCCAAAACCTATAAGGGGGTGAATCTGGCGCAGCTAGAGGCCATGAGCGGGGGCGATCGCATCGATATCGTCCTCGTTCACGTCACCAACAGCCGCGTCGAGGGATTCCTGGCAGATCTGGAGGCAATTGACAACCTGCACGTCAACCTGTTCCCCGAAGGAGTAATTGCCCTACGTCCCCCACCTTCGGAGGCTCCCGACCAGGTCACGGATGTGCGGCAGCGTAGCCCCATCGAAATCTTTCTGGCGGGGATGCAGAGCGTCGGTTCCTGGTGGGGCTTTCTCAGCTACGCAGCGGTGGCGGGGGTGGTGGTCTGGATCGGCCTGTATACCAACACCAACTATTTGCTGGTGGCGGCTATGCTGATTGCGCCGTTTGCTGGCCCCGCGATGAATGTCGCCATTGCCACAGCCAGGGGCGATCGCCTGTTGCTTGGGCGAAGTTTGCTGCGCTACTTCTCAGCCATATCGCTCTCCGTTGCGGTGGCGGCGCTGCTCAGCTTCATCCTCCAGCAACGTCTCGCCACCCAGTTGATGCTGGCAACGTCTCAAATTTCTGAGGCGGCGGTGCTGCTGCCCCTGGCGGCGGGGGCAGCCGGAGCCATCCACCTCATCCAGTCAGAACGGAGCAGCCTGGTATCGGGGGCAGCGGTGGGGGTGCTGGTGGCGGCCTCCCTTGCGCCTCCGGCAGGGCTGGTGGGGATGGCGATCGCCATGGGCGAAACCGATATGGCCCTCAGCGGTCTATTTCTGCTCCTGCTCCAGCTCGCGGGCATTAATCTGGCGGCCACGCTCATTTTTCGCTGGCGGGGACTGACGGCGCGGGGAGCCAGATACAAGCGAGGTAAGCGGGGCATCCTCCCCATCGTCGTCAGTGTGACCGTGGCGATTCTGGCGGGGCTGCTGGTCTGGCAGTTTACCAATCCGCCATTTTTGCAGCGCTCCACCCGTGCCCAAATGGCTACGGCAGCGGTGCAAAGCCTGATCCAAGACGATCCGTGGGTGCAGCCCGTGCAGGTGGATGCCCGCTTTACGGAACCAGATGTGTCGGGTCAGAACACGTTGCTGGTAACGGTATATGCCCAAAAGCAGGCGGGGATTGCTGCGGGGAACGAGGAAGTGCGCGATCGCCTCTCCCGGGCCATCCGCTCCCAGCTGCAAAGCCAGGAATATGATGTCACGCCGCTCATCGACATCACGGTGTTTGATGCCCCAGGTTCCCCAGGAAATTAGCACCTACAAAAACCAAATCAAGCAGCTAACGAGAACAACTATGAGTGATACCACCGTTAAGAAAGTCAGCTCCGCCCACTCTCCCCACGGAAATATGGGGCAAACCTACCTGGCATCGGGCAAATCCCTGGCCATGCGAATGTGGCAGCACGAACAGCCCGCCGATCCCAAACCCGAGACCAGCCGCGAGTATGAAACCGTGGGCTACGTGGTTGAGGGACGGGCCGAACTGCACCTGGAGGGACAGATGGTGCTGCTGGAGCCAGGGGATTCCTGGGTGGTTCCCAAGGGCGCGTCCCACACCTACAAAATCCTGGAGCCATTTACAGCAGTAGAGGCTACCAGCCCACCAGCGCGGATTGGCGATCGCGACGACGTCTAACCCCACCAAAACCCAAATCCGCAGGGGCAAATGGCCATTTGCCCCACTGGCAGGAACTCCATCAGGTCGTGTAATCCGCGTTGATTTTGACGTAGTCATAGCTCAGATCACAGCCCCAGGCCACTCCCGACCCTGGCCCCTGTCCCACGCCCACGCCAATGGCCACCGTGTCCTCTTGCAAATAAGCGCCCTGGGCCGCCTGCTTCAGGTAAGCACTGGCGGCTGCCCGGTCAAAGGGTAACGGCTGCCCGCCCGCCATCAACACCAGGTCGCCAAGCTGAATCCTCAGGTCATTTTGATCAAACGCAACCCCAGCCCGTCCGGCGGCGGCAGCGATGCGGCCCCAGTTGGGGTCACGGCCAAAGACGGCTGATTTTACCAGGGATGATCCGGCAATGGTGCGGGCAATCTGGCGGGCAGCCGCGTCATCGGGTGCGCCGGAAACCTGCACTTCGATCAGACAGGTTGCCCCTTCACCGTCACGGGCGATCGCCTTCGCCAGATGTACGCACACCTCAGTGAGCATAGCCTCCAGTTGGTCAGCATCAGCCCCGGCAGCGGTGATGGCAGGCGTCCGAGACTCGCCATTGGCCAGGGCAATCAGGCTATCGTTGGTGCTGGTGTCGCCATCCACCGTCACCTGATTAAAGCTGCGGTTGGCAGCTCGGGCCAGCATCTCCTGCCAGAGGTGGGGCGACACAGCGGCGTCGCAGGTGACAAAGGCGAGCATGGTGGCCATGTTGGGATGAATCATGCCCGACCCCTTGGCCATCCCTCCTATACGAACCGGACGCCCGTGGAGGGTGGTCTCCAGGGCAATGGTTTTGGGCACCAGGTCGGTGGTCATAATGGCTCGGGCGGCGTTTTCACCACCATCAGTGGCAGCCAGCTCCACTAGTTGAGGAACTCCCTGCCGCAGAGCATCCATGCGAATGCGCTGCCCGATGACCCCGGTAGACGTCAACAGCACCAGTTCTGGGGCAATGCCAAGGGATTCCGCCAAGCATTGAGCGCTGTCCTGGGCGTCTTGCCACCCCAGCTCCCCCGTCCCAGCATTGGCCTGTCCCGCATTGGAGAGGATAGCTCGGGCACTGGCTTTCGCACTCAGGCGCTGGCGACAGTAATCGACGCAGGCCGCCCGCACCCGGCTGGTGGTAAACACTCCTGCAGCGATCGCGTCTACTTCTGAATAGATCAGCGCCAGATCCTTTGCCCCCGATGGCTTAAGCCCGGCGGCAATACCGGAAGCCTTAAACCCTTTCGGAGCTGTCACCCCGCCTGAAATTTGCTGCCAGTCTGTCATAGACGCTCCCTATTCTTCGATTGTGACTGACAGAATTTTATCGCCTCGACGAATCGCGTTGACGACCTCCATATCCTCGGTCTTGCCGAAGACGGTATGCTGTCCATCCAGGTGGGGCTGGGGCGAGTGGCAGATGAAGAACTGGCTACCCCCGGTATCCCGGCCAGCGTGGGCCATGGACAGTGACCCTGCCTCATGCTTATTGGGATTAATTTCGCATTTAATTTTGTAGCCTGGGCCGCCCGTTCCCGTGCCATGGGGGCATCCCCCTTGAATCATAAAGTCGTTAATGACCCGGTGAAACGTCAGTCCGTCATAAAACCCTTCTTTGGAAAGCTTGACAAAATTTTCAACCGTTTTGGGAGCATCCTGAGCAAACAGGTTCAGGGTAATCGTTCCCTTTTCGGTTTCCATGATGGCACGTGTCATATTCTCTCCTTCTGTCGTAGCCAAGGCCAGTGAAACGAATCTAGTTTACGGCATGGGCCGCGAAGAACCGCCGAAATTGTCACACTCCATAAAATCAGGGCGTCCCCCGTTGGGAACGCCCCGAAAGTAACGACTCACTCCATCAACCTAGAAAAGCGAGCCAGGCGCGAGGACTCAGCCGATCGATTAGCTGAGGGCTGCACGGCTGCGATCGTAGCTGGCCCGAGCATCGGTGTAGGGCTTGCCTTGAATGTGGTTCCAGGCAGAAATTTCTTCAGCGGGCATACCAGCTTCCGACATCAGGCGACCCAGCATTGCCTGCTGGCGGTTTTTGACGGTGTGGTGATGGCGGGTCATCAGGGCGCGAGCTTGATCGTAGGTAGACATAGCGAGCTTCTCCAATGGGTCAATTTTAGGACGATGAGTAGGACGATGAGATGTTATGCAATCGATGCAGGGGGCAAAAGAACGAATGTTCTAACGGATTCAGCGAGCCATGAGGGCCTTACAAGAGAAAGTATAGCAATAAATTCTGTATCATCTACTACAAAATTGACCCAGATATAAAAATTGACAATCGATATTTATTCAATCCGGGCCTCACTGTCCCTCCCTTAGGGAAGATGACGACGGAAGTGCCCATCCCTCAACCTCTGTAGCACTTATGAATGGGTACGATAGAAGCTGAGCCGAAATTGACGTTTCTTTACTCTTTTTCTCAGTTCTTTACTGGCCGCTTAATCGAGCTGCCGTCCCGTCTGCCCAAACCCCATGGCTTTACCGCTGGTTCACCACCCCAACTACGTCGCCCCGCTGCCGCCAGGGCATCGATTCCCCATGGCCAAATTTGGCAAGCTCTACGAGCGGCTGCTGCGGGATGGCGTGGCCCAGGAAGCCCAATTTCGCTGCCCCCAGGCTTCCCCCCAGGCGTGGCTGGAGCTTGTCCACACCTCGACCTATGTGGACGCTTACTGCCAGGGAACACTGGAACCAAAGGCTCAGAGGCGCATTGGCCTACCCTGGTCGCCGGAATTGGTCACCCGAACCTGTGTGGCGGTAGGCGGCACCATCCTCACGGCGCAGCTCGCCCTCCAGCACGGGTTGGCCTGCAACACGGTGGGCGGTACCCATCATGCCTTTCCCAACTTTGGATCGGGGTTTTGTATTTTTAACGATCTGGCGATCGCCGCCCGCGTTGTCCAGCACCTAAACCTCGCACAAAAAATCCTGATTGTTGACCTGGATGTGCACCAGGGGGACGGTACCGCCGTCATTTTCCAAAATGATCCGTCCGTCTTTACCTTTTCCATGCACTGCGAGGTGAACTTTCCCGGTCATAAGCAAACCAGCGACCTCGATGTGCCCCTGCCCGAACAGATGGACGACGATGCCTACCTGCAAACCCTCGCGACCCATCTACCCGACCTGCTCACCATGGTTCGGCCCGATCTGGTGCTGTACGATGCCGGAGTAGATGTCCATGCGGGCGATCGCCTCGGTAAACTGGCCCTCACCGACCAGGGCATCTTTCGTCGGGAAATGCAGGTTCTCAGTACCTGCCTTGCCGGGGGCTTTCCGGTAGCCTGCGTGATCGGCGGGGGCTATGCTACAGACTTTGATGCCCTTGCCTATCGCCACTCCTTACTTCACCGGGCCGCTAGCGAACTATTCCAGCAATTTCACCTTTAAGAACTGGCACCCTGAATATAAATTTTTGCAACACCAGCCTGTGGAAAACTGGGGAATTTCTGTGGAAAAAATGGGGAGAGCGGCAGGAAAAACCAGGGGTGAAATGGGGATAAAACCCATAGTACATATAGACTGTGAGAAATTCTCCCCACTTTCCACACGTTTTCCACAGTCTTGATACCACCCAAAGAAGAGTGTTTAGCGATCCCAGTTTTTTTCCACAGTTTCCACAGCCCCTACTACTACTCAGATCTAATTTTTAAATTTTAAGCAGAGATCCGATCCGGTGCTCAAAATCGGAAAATTGAATCGAGGCAGAATGGGTGATAGGATCGCCTTCCAAGCCGTTGGTCTTGCCCTAATGACTTACTGCTGAAGGCTAGTTGTTATTGGTCCGCTTTTCAAACGCTCGCTCTCACCCCTGCCGACTTCCCATGAAACTCCGCTGCACCCAAACCGACTTCAACCTCCACCTTTCCCTGGTGGGTCGAGCTGTTCCGGCTCGACCCAGCCACCCCATCCTGGCAAACGTACTCTTCAAAGCTGATATCGAGCGGCAACAGGTCAGCCTCACAGGGTTTGATCTAAGTCTGGGGCTGCAAAGCAGCTTTTCGGCTCAGGTCGAAGAGGAGGGAACCCTGGCTCTTCCGGCCAAGCTGCTCAGTGACATTGTGTCGCGCCTCCCCGATGGGGAAGTGACCCTGGACAGCGATGATGAAAGCTCTGTTGTGTCTCTGACCTGTGCATCGGGGCAGTATGAAGTACGGGGAATGCAAGCAAATGACTATCCAGAGCTGCCCACCATTGATGTGGGAGATGTGGCCCAACTGCCAGTTGAGGCCCTGATTGAAGGGTTGCGCGGTTCCCTTTTTGCCTCCAGTACGGATGAAACCAAGCAGGTGTTGACCGGAGTACATCTGGTGGCTGAGGCAGATGGCCTGGAATTTGCGGCCACCGATGGCCACCGGCTGGCGGTGGTACAAACCGTGACGACGGATGTGGATGTGGATGCAGGCGGCGAAGACCCAGAGCAAAGCGGGGCGCTGTTTGATGTCACGGTTCCCGGCAAGGCGTTGCGGGAGCTGGAGCGAATCTTGCAAATGCAGGGAGCTTCCGAGGCGATCGCCGTTCGCTTTGACCAGGGCCAGCTAATTGTTGAGTGGGAAAATCAACGGCTTACCAGTCGGCTGCTGGAGGGGCAGTATCCCAACTACCGACAACTCATTCCCCGACAGTTTTCCCGCCAGATGACCATTGAGCGGCGCTTGCTGCTGGGGGCACTGGAGCGCATTTCTGTCCTCGCCGATCAAAAGAACGGCATCGTCAAGATGAACCTGGAGTCCGCTCAGCAGCAGTTAATCCTATCGGTAGATGCGCCAGACGTGGGCAGTGGCAAGGAGTCCATTCCGGCCCAAATCTCGGGAAGCGACAACCTGGAAATTGCCTTCAATGTGAAGTACTTGCTGGAAGGTTTGAAAGCTTTCAATACTGCTGAGGTGCAAATGCAGTTTAATACGGCCACCAGTCCGGCGATCGCCACACCTTTAGGAGGGTTAAAGATGACTTACCTGGTGATGCCGGTTCAAGTTCGGAGCTAAAGGTTGCGAAACTGGATGCAAATTCGGTTTGAATGGGGGCGATCGCAAAATTAGGACAAAACCGGGCCAGTTCGTGTAAGATTTGCGCAGGCTTAACCTGTGACCCGAAAACGTCTGCGATGCGGCTGTAACCTGAACCCTTATCAGGAGCAATCCATGAACAATGTGAACCCCTCCGGTGAACCCGCCCCAGGCGACGGGCTAATGCTCAGTCAACAGCTTGCGCAACTGCAAACCCTGCTGGGCCAGGTGAGCCAGGAGCTTTCCAGCCTTCGCCAGGATGTTAGCTCACTCAAAGAATTACCCAGACAGATGAGCCAGCTAGAGCGTCGTCTCATGGTGGTGGGGGATCTCTACCGCTATGAGGCTTTGCACGAGCAGCTTGCCTCCCAGCAGTGGTTCTACGCCGACAAAGAAACCGTGAAGCTGATTGCGGCGATCGCCAATACTGCTGATCTGGAAGACCTCAGCCCCCGCGACATCCGCGGCCTTCCCTGCGGTGAACTCCAGGTGATCGACCGGCTGTGGAGTCACTACAGCGAGGGGCGCTTTGGCTTTACCGTGCAGCTCCGCATCTACCAGGAGCTGGGCGGCACCCTGGAAACCACCATCGGCGAAAACCAGGATCTGATCGAACGGTGGGGTGCTGCCCTGGGCTGGCGCAGCGGCGTGACGGAGCGTAATCCGGGGGGCGATCGCTGGCGTCCCTGCAACGAGCTGGACTTTTCCCTGAATGCCCCCGTGGGCTGCCACCCCTCCCGCTGGTGGAATTCCCCCTACGGCTCCCGCATGACCAATTATTTTCTGAATCGGCTGATAACCTGTGAGTTTTAGAACTCAGTGGCGGGCGATCGCCCCTTCTCAGTTTCGTCTCATGCAGCCCTGCCAAAATAAGTACTAGCGTTGTCACAACATTAACCATGAGCGCAAATTCCACTCCCCAAGCCTCCCTGGCCGTTCAGCAGCTGGATAGCTGGATCGAACAGCAAATCCTCACCCTTAGCGTTGATGCCCTGAGCCGCAACGTGTTGACCTGCACCGCCTGCCCCAAGGTGCTGGGCGACTATATTATCGAATATCAGGGCGAATCGATGCGGTTTCCAGCAGCCAAAGCCTATGCCTTTCTCCGCTATGTGTTGGAGAACACTTCCCGCGCCTGAAGTGATTTGCTTTTATAGATCACTTGCTCGGATATTTCGGCTTGAATTACTCTCCTTAAATTATTCTGTTTTAATAGCTTTGCTTAAATAAATTTGGACTGATGAAACAGCGTCAGGGGTAGGACTATAGAGATGTTTGAAAATTAACTAGCTGTAATTTTGAGCATCTGACGATCCCCCCTAGCCCCCCTTGTCAAGGGGGGAACCGGAGCCAAAGCCCCAGCTTGAGGGGGAACCGGCAGCCAAAGTCCCCCTTTTTAAGGGGGATTTAGGGAGATCAAATCCGAGGGTTTGAGCTGAAAGTGTTGAGTTAGCTGCTCATTAAAAACTCAATCCTCAAAACTCACTTGCCTCAGTCTTGCTGTTTCAATAAGCCTCAGTCTTGCTGTTTTAATAAGTAAGTTTTTCCTTGATGGATTCAATGACTCCCGTTTGTTAGGGGACTCTTACGATGAATAAACCCGTCATTCTTACCGTTGATGACGATCCGGAAGTGCTGCAGGCGATCGCCCGTGACCTGCGGCGACAGTATGCCGAACGCTATCGCATCATGCGGGCCGATTCCGGGCAAACTGCCCTGGAGATGGTGCAGCAGCTGGCCCTGCGCAACGACACAGTGGCTTTATTTCTGGTGGATCAGCGCATGCCCCAGATGACCGGCGTGGAGTTTTTGGAGCAGGCCGTCGAGGTCTTTCCCGAAGCCAAGCGGGTGCTGCTCACCGCCTATGCCGACACCGATGCCGCCATTCGCGCCATTAACGTCGCCCGACTGGACTACTATTTGCTGAAGCCCTGGGACCCTCCCGAAGAAAAGCTCTACCCGGTGCTGGACGACCTGGTGGACGACTGGCTGGCCCACTTCCATCCTGAGTTTCAGGGGGTGCGGGTGGTGGGCGATCGCTGGTCTGCCGACTCCCACCGGGTGAAGGACTTCTTGGCCCGCAACCAGATTCCCTACCGCTGGTTCGACATTGAGCGAGATGCCCAGGCTCAAAAGCTGCTGGACTACGCCCAGGTTTCCGGCCCCTGCCTGCCCCTGGTGCTGTTTGCCGATGGGGAATTTCAGCGCAGGCCCAGCAATTTGCAAATTGCCGAGAAGATCGGCCTGCAAACCCAGGCTACCAATCCTTTCTATGACCTGATTATCGTCGGTGGTGGGCCGGGAGGGCTGGCGGCGGCGGTCTACGGCGCATCCGAGGGCCTGCGCACGGTGATGATCGAGCGGGAAGCCCCTGGCGGCCAGGCGGGCACCAGCTCTCGCATTGAGAACTACCTGGGCTTTCCCGTGGGCCTCAGCGGTAGTGACCTGGCGCGACGGGCGGTGACCCAGGCGCGGCGCTTCGGCGTGGAAATCCTCACGCCCCAGGAGGTCACGGGCCTGCGGGTGGAGAACGACTACCGCATCGTGACCCTGGAGGATGGCAGCGAGCTGACCAGCCACGCGGTGATCCTGGCCCTGGGCGTCTCCTGGCGGCGGCTGTCTGTTCCCGGTATCGATCGCTTTACGGGGGCGGGGGTGTATTACGGGGCGGCGCAAACGGAGGCGATCGCCTGCACCGGAGAAGAGGTCTTTGTCGTCGGTGGGGCCAACTCGGCGGGACAGGCCGCCATGTACTTCTCCCGCTTTGCCAGCCGGGTGGTAATGCTGGTGCGAGGCGACTCCCTCACCAAGAGCATGTCCCAATACCTGATCGACCAGATCGGCGAAACCGAGAACATTGAAGTTTGGACCCACTCCAGCGTGATCGAGGCCAAGGGCGACAGCCGTATGGAGGCTCTGGTCATCGAAAATTCCCAGACAGGGGAGGTGCAGACCCTCCCGGCCAAATCCCTGTTTATCTTCATCGGCGCAGTCCCCCGTACGGCATGGCTGGATGGCCTGGTGGCGCGGGACGATAAAGGCTTTATCTTCACTGGGCCAGACTTGCCCCAGGTCGAATCGCTCTCAAGCCCTGGGGAGGAGCGTCCCAAAGGCTGGACGTTAGATCGTCCCCCGTATTTGCTGGAAACCAGCGTTCCTGGCATTTTCGCAGTAGGGGATGTGCGCCACGGTTCGATCAAGCGGGTGGCCTCTGGCGTAGGCGAGGGCAGTATTTGTGTGCAGTTTATTCACCGCTATCTCAGTAACCTGTAGGGTCGGAGGTTTACCATGCTGTGTATTGATGAGCTGCTTACCCTGGAACCCTTCCAGCAGTTGCCCAAAGAGCGGCTGGAGTGGGCGTGCGATCGCGCCAATGAACTCGACCTGCCGCCGGGAACCCTCCTCACCGAAGAGGGCAGCGCCCCCAACGGTTTTTTCATTCTCCTCAAGGGGCGCGTCAGCATCACCCGCCTCAGCGAAGGGGTGGAAATGCCCATCGGCCACCACGAAGCCCCGGCCTTCTTTGGGGAAATTCCCGTGCTCACCGATGGCCCAGTGCTGGTGTCCATGCGCACCCTCACGGACTGCCTGCTCTACCAGATCGACTGCTGCGACTTCCTCACCCTGCTCCACGAGTGCCGGGGCTTTGAGCGCAGCATCTTCCGCGAAGTGCAGACCCGCCTGCGGGGGCTGGAATCTTTCATCCGCAGTCGGGAAAAGATGGCCGCCCTGGGCACCCTCTCCGCCGGACTGGCCCACGAACTCAACAACCCCGCCGCCGCCCTGGTACGCGCCCTGCGGGACGTGGTGCCTGCCATCCGCGAGCTAGAGCAGATGAACTTTCGCTACGGCCAGGAGCAGGTCGATCCGGCTCACACCCAGGACTGGCAGGATACGCGCGATCGCGGCTACGAAGTCATCCTCAATCAAACGATAGATGCCATGACTTTGAGCGATCGCGAAGATGAATTACTGGACTGGCTGGAGGACTATGGCGTCGAAAGTGCCTGGAAGCTCACCGAACCCCTGGCAGCGGCGGGCATCGACGTGGCTACCCTGGAGCGGCTCAACGCCCCCTGGCGTAACCATCCGGGGGAGCTGCGGGACCAGGGCATCCGCTGGCTGGCCCTCTCCTTTGACGTGATGTCCATGATTAAAAACGGCCTGCGGGGTGCGGAGCGCATCTCTGACCTGGTGCATTCCATGAAGTCCTACTCCCACCTGGATCGGGGGGCACAGCAGTTTGTGGATGTCCATGAGGGACTGGAGGACACCCTCAAGCTGTTTTCCTACAAAACCAAGCACTGTGTATCGGTGTGCCGCAAGTACGATCGCACTCTGCCTCAAATCTGTGCCTACGGCAGCGAGCTGAACCAGGTGTGGACAAATTTGATTGACAATGCCATTGATGCCATGAACGAAAAAGGCACGCTGGAAATCCTTACCTGCCGCGACGGCAGCTACGTCCGGGTGGAAATCATCGACTCCGGCCCCGGCATCCCCCCGGAAGTTGAGTCCCGCATTTTTGAACCCTTTTTCACCACCAAAGAAATGGGCAAAGGCTCCGGCCTGGGCCTGGACGCCGTGCGCCGCATCGTCGAGAACCGCCACCACGGCAGGGTCACCGTGACCTCGCGCCCCGGACGCACCTGTTTTGTCGTCTGCCTGCCCATTCCAGAGGATAATCAAACCTGTGCCCTCAAGCCCGCGTAGGGTGGGCACCGCCCACCTGCCCTTTAATCAACAGAGCATCCAATATGGACTTTCACTACATCTATACTCGGCTCAACGTTGAAAACTTTCCAGCCTGCAAAGCCTTCTATCGCGATGTGCTGGGGCTGCCTGTTCAGTTTGAAGACGACATGGACGAATACGTCGAGTTCAAAACCGGGGGCACTCGCCTCAGCCTGTTCAACCGGGAAAAGCTCACCGACTACGTCTCCAGAAGCGAGCCGCTCAGCTACGACGCCCACAGCGCCCGGGTGGTGATCTCCTTTGAGGTCAGCAATATGGACGAGGCGATCGCCCACCTGGAAAAGCACGGCGTCGAGCTGGTGAGCCAACCCACCAACTTTCCTGACCAGGGCTTTGTATCCGCCTGCTTCCGTGATCCAGACGGCAATTTAGTTGAACTAGAGCAAATGACGGACGTAGTTATCTCCTAGATTCTCGTCCCTAGCGGTAGTTGGTGAACTGGAGGGCCACGGGCCAGTCTTCCTGCTTGATGAGCTGAATGGCATCCTGCAAATCGTCTTTAGACTTGCTCGATACCCGTACGGAATCGCCCTGAATGCTCGCCTGCACCTTTTTCAGCTCGTCGCGAATGAGCTTGGAGATTTTTTTGGCAATTTCTTGACTGAGGCCCTTCTGTAAGGTCACTTCCTGGCGCACCCGGTTGCCGCTGGCGGATTCGATGGTGCCGAAGTCAAAAATCTTCAGGGAGAGGTCGCGCTTGGCGGCTTTCGTTTGCAGCACGTCCCGCACCGACTGGAGGGTCATCTCGCTGTTGGTTTCGATCACCAGGGAGTCGTCGTTCAGGTCGATGGTGGTCTTGGTATCCTTGAGGTCGTAGCGGCTGATAATCTCCCGTCGCGTCTGATCTAACGCGTTGACCAGCTCTTGCCGGTCAAAGTCGCTAACGATGTCGAAGGAGTAGGAAGAAGCCATAACAATCATCCACTGAGTCGTTCTGCTCGCTAAGATACCATCTCTGGCCCCCCACCTGCTGTCTCTGGCCGCCGTGGGGTAGACAGCGTTCACCTGAATTCAGATTTTTCGTCTGGCACGATACTGGTGGCCGTTGGGTTTTGCGGTGCTCAACGCCAACCTACAGGAGCCAGCTCACGGAAAATTTAGAATAGGGCGGCGCTTTTGAGGCTGAGAGCGAACAGGGTGTAGGTGGCCAGGGAGGCGATCGCAAACATGGCCGATCGCGCAATGGGCACGTCCAGGATGTAGAACACCGAGTGCAGCAGGCGGGCGACTAAATAAGCAATGGCGGCAGTGCTGGCCCAGGGGGAGGTGACCTGGGTGGCGATCGCCATCAGGGCCGCTGGAGCAAAAATAATGAGCGATTCGAAGGCATTCTGATGCGCCCAGGTGGCCCGCTGGGCGTAGTCGGGCAGCTTGTCGAACATGTTGCGGGGGGCGCTCCAGTTGTAGCCAATGCGGAGGCGGGCATAGGCCACAGGCAGAAACGGCACATATACCAGCAGGGAAGCTACGACGATACTCACCAGCAGCGTCGGAATTACGGGAAGATGGGCAAGCATGGGGTTTAGAAATTCCATTCAGTCAGGTCTGGGCATTTCATCGGAAAAGCCTACGCCTAGAACAGCCCGTAGGGGCAAATGGCCGTTTGCCCTAATGCCAGGAATAAGAATTAAATGAAGGTGCAATTTCCTGAGTAGAGGCTTGGCAATGCCAGGCCCGTACGGAAAGGGCGATCGCACAGATTATTTAATTCTGGTTTCTAAAGGGAAGTTTTCCGGGAAATCTGCCAGATCCAGTCTAATCTAGATAGAACAAAGTCACGACCTTCCGCTGATCTTCGGCGTCCTGGCAGGTCTTCAGCAGCGTGTGGCTGTCGTGGAACGCAAAGCAGATGAGCTGCTGGCAGCGGGTGATGATTTCCTGGTTGCAGAGGGCGCTGGCCTCCGCCAGGGAGAGGTCGTCATTTTCGGGGTTTTCTACCAGGTGGATCACCTGCTCAAGCTGCTTGCGGGACTCGCGGGGCTGGCGCTTCATGCTCTGGGGCAAAATCACCGTCAACAGGTTGGGATTGGCTCGCATCGCCCCCCGAATGGCGGCGGAATTGGTTCCGGTTGCACCCGACGTGAGCAGGTAGTTGCCCGCATCCACCAGGGCGAAGCTCATCAGCTCGATCAGGTTTTGGTGGGTAATCGGCACGTGGCGCGAGCCGAGGATGGCCACCCGCTTCGCCCCCGTTTGCTGAATCGCCGCCAGTTCCTGTAAATACTCGTCTACCTTGGGAAGATCTAACGATTGACTCAAGACCGTCTTAACCTGCACAACCCAGATATTTTATCAGGTGTTGTTTAGAATTGGCGTATTCAATGTAGGGAAATCCGCATTCTTCCGGGGGGTTAACCTGCTGATTAGAATGGGATCCATCTATAGAATTATGGGCTAGTGACGGGCTAGTCATCCCGTTCCACCGACCGGGTCGTCATTCAGGTATCTCACATCCCTTCTTAAACATTTCTTAGACATCCCTTAGACATCCCTTAGACACTAGAGACGGAGACCATGACTACTATTCTCGAACAGGGCAATATCAGTATCCACACTGAGAACATTTTTCCGATTATCAAAAAGTGGCTCTACTCAGACCATGAGATTTTCCTGCGAGAGCTGGTTTCTAACGCCGTAGACGCCATCAAAAAGCTGAATATGCTGTCCCGCTCTGGGGAATTTGCCGGAGCGGTGGGCGATTCCGAAATCGTCATCACCATCGATAAAGACAAGAAGCAGCTTTCCGTCACCGATAACGGCATCGGCATGACCGCCGATGAGGTGAAGAAATACATCAACCAGGTCGCCTTCTCCAGCGCTGAGGAGTTTGTCGAGAAGTACAAGGGCAGCGGCGACGACCAGATTATCGGCCACTTCGGTCTGGGCTTTTACTCCTCTTTTATGGTGTCCAGCCATGTCGAGGTAGACACCCTGTCCTACCAGGAGGGGGCACAGCCCGTCCACTGGAACTGCGACGGCACCACCCAGTTTGAGCTGAGCGAGTCTTCCCGCACGGAACGGGGCACCACCGTCACCCTCACCCTCCAGGACGAAGAGGTGGAGTACCTGGAACCGGCCCGCATCAAGCAGCTCATCACCACCTACTGCGACTTCATGCCCTTCCCCATCAAGCTGGACGGGGAGCAGATCAACAAGCAAAAAGCCCCCTGGAAGGAGTCGCCCAGCACCCTCAGCGATGAGGACTATCTGGAGTTCTACCGCTACCTGTACCCCTTCCAGGAAGAGCCGCTGCTGTGGGTGCATTTGAATACGGACTATCCCTTTGTGGTGAACGGGATTCTCTACTTCCCCCAGCTGAAGCCCGATATTGACGTCACCAAGGGGCATATCAAGCTGTTCTGCAACCAGGTGTTTGTCAGCGACAACTGCGAAGAGGTGATCCCCAAATTCCTGCTGCCGCTGCGCGGGGTGATTGACAGCGCCGACATTCCCCTGAACGTGTCCCGCAGCTTTTTGCAGAACGATCGCACCGTGCGCCGCATTGCGGATTACATTGCCAAGAAAGTGGGCGATCGCCTCAAAGAGCTATACCGGGATGACCGACAGCAGTACATCCGTTGCTGGCAGGATCTGGGCACCTTCATCAAGTTCGGCTCCCTCAACGACGACAAGTTCAAAAAGCAGGTGGAGGATATCCTCATCTTCCGCACCACGGCGGATCTGGCCAAGTCCGACGCACCCAAGGTAGAGGTGCAGACCGAAGAGGGCGACGCCTGGGCCTCGGTGGACAGCAATGACACCGGAGCGGCCACCGACGAGCGGGGCTTTTCCTACACCACCCTCAAGGAGTACCTGGAGCGCAACAAAGAGAAGCACGAAAACCGGGTGTTCTACTGCACCGACCCGGCGGCCCAAACCACCTATGTGGAGCTGCACAAGAGCCAGGGGCTGGAGGTGCTGTTTATGGACTCCTTCATCGACACCCACTTCATCAGCTTCCTGGAGCGGGAATACACCGACGTGCGCTTCTCCCGCGTGGATGCGGAGCTGGACGACACCCTGGTGGACAAGGAAAAAGAGAAGGAAATCGTTGACCCCAATACCAACAAAACCCGCAGCGACCAGATCAAAGAACTGTTTGAGAAGGCGCTGAACAAGCCCAAGGTCAACGTCAAAACCCAGGCCCTCAAGTCTGATGACCCGGCGACCCCGCCCGCCATGGTGCTCGTACCCGAGGCCATGCGTCGCCTGATGGACATGACCGCCATGCTGCAGCAGCAGGCCGCCACCTTCCCCGAAGAGCACATTTTGATGGTGAATACGGCTCATCCCCTGGTACAGAACGTGCTGGAACTGGGCCAGTCCTCCATCATCACGGGCGAAGGCGAGTCTCCCTCGGCCCAACTAGCGACCAAGCTCTGCCACCATATCTATGATTTGGCACTGATGGCCCAGAAGAGCTTCACCCCCGAAGACATGAAGGCGTTTGTGGAGCGCTCTAACGAAGTGCTGACCCAGTTAACAAAGCGGTAGTTGCTGCTGAAGTAACCCAGGCTGCTGGGTAGGTGAGGAGGGGGCGATCGCCCACAACCACTGTAGGGGCAAATGACTATTTGCCCCTACCACTTCAAATCCTCAATCAGGTCACTTGGTTCACCCGGATAGAAACATTCATCCAAAATCTCAGCCAGGCTGTAGCGACAATCAGGGGGAAAGGTCTGGCTCGGCAGGTCGGTTGCCCCCATTGCCAAATCTCTGGCATTTGCATAAGCCTCAAACAGCGCCTCCTTTAGGTAAGGCTTGAGGCTGAGATTATCCTTCAGTAACCTTAGGGTGTCCCGCCGCTGCACCCGAATGGTGGCCAACCAGCTCCGGCTCCGTCGTTGGGGTTGGTATTCCCACTTCAGTAAGTGGCCCATCAGTACGCTGAGACGGTTGCGCAGTTCCTGACGCTGCTGATTTCCCAAGGCTTCAATTTCCTCGATCAGGTTGGGCAGGTCGAGCCGATGCCACTGTTGGCTACGCAGAAGCATGGCCTGTTCCCGTGCCCAGTCATAGAAATCAGCTTCATAGTTAGGGTGTGCCATAAAATACTGTACGGAGGCTGAAAGAAATGGGAGATGGCAATGACCATTACGGCTTTTTTAGCATACCTCTTGATTGGCGGCTACTTCATTATTGAGCGATCCCTAAGAAAGGGAGAAAAGGCTCTCAGCCTGCGGACGGGGGAGTTTGATCGGGGTAGTTCAAAGGTTATTTTGACAAGTGGTTTAATCAGTGTCCTGCTGGTTGTGTTGGCCCCGGTTTTGAATGCCCATCAAATTGTGTCCCCAGATCTGCAGCTGGGGTATCCATTTAAGCCGGGAAATCCTGGTTGGATAGGGAGCCAGAATCCAGGAGTCAGAATTCAGAAGGGAGCCGACTTCTGGATTCTGACTCCTGAATTCTATTCTCGGCAAAGCTTCCCGCTTTAAGTTGATACCCCTGAAGATTTAGCCGTTGTCGCAAAATCGTGAGACGATAGGCTGCAGTGAGGGGCAATCCCCCATTTGCCATTCTGCCGCCCCCTGTTTGAGTATGGTGAAATCCCTAAACCTGGTTGTTTCCGACGAGACCTTGCGCGATGGAGAGCAGCAAGTTGGGCTGTTCTTCAACCAGGCGACTAAATTCACCCTGGCCCAGCTCATCGCCCAGACGGGGGTGCATCAAATTGCCCTCATGCCCCTGATTCATTCCAGCGAAGCCGAATTAACTCAAACCCTGGTTGGTCAAGGACTGGGGCGGCAGGTGGTGGCCTCCACTTTAATGTCGCAGGCGGCCATTGATTACTCAAAAGCCTGTGGCGTGCAGCAGATTATCCTGTTCCACGCCGTGTCTGATCGCCTAATGTTTTTGCGGGATCCGGCCCTTGCTGCCGATCCCCGCTACCAGAACAAAACGGTGGATGATGGCGTACCAGCTACGGTGATTCATTACCTGCGGCAGCAGATGGTGGAAAAAGTGCTGGATCACTTGCGCTACGCAGCTCAGCAGGGACTACGCGTCTGCTTTGCTGCCGAAGACGCCAGCCGGACCGATTTCCAGTTTTTGGTGGACTGCATCAAAACCTTTGCGCCTTACCTGGAGCAGTTCTTGCTCTGCGACACCGTTGGCGCTCTGACCCCCGAAAAAACCTATGTGTGGATTCATGACTTGCTGGAACTGACCGACCATGCGCCCCTGTCGGTTCACTTCCACAACGATATGGGGCTGGCCCTGGAAAATACGATTCAAGCCGTTCTGGCGGGGGCGACGGGCATTTCCGGTACTTTTGGCGGCATTGGCGAACGGGCGGGCAACGCCCCTCTGGAGCAGGTGCTCCACGGGCTGCGGCTGCGCTTTGGTTGGGAAGTTCCCCACATCAACTACGGTGCCCTGGAGCAGGTGGTGGACTTTCTCCATCGCCAGGGGTGGCGGCCCCATCCTCCCTACTCCCAGGCGGCCCAACGCCATGAATCAGGGATTCACGTGAGTTCTTTGTTGCGCGATCGCCACAGCTATGCCATCTTTCCCTACGGCCAGCCCGAAATCTGGTTTGGCAAGTGCAGCGGCGCGAGCAACCTGCAATATTTGTTTGAGCAGCGGCTCCAGCGTCCCCTCTCCCGTCAGCAGTACGAAAAGCTGCGGGCACAGGTGAAGGCGATCGCCATCCGCGAACAGCGATCCTTTTCCGCCGAAGAGGTGATCGATCTACTCACGGCGAGCGAGTTAGAGGGCGAAACTAATCTAACCGATCCGCAATAATGCCCCGCACCGCCGAAATGGCCACCGTTCTGGGAGAGGCCAGGTAGTTTTGAGCGGTGGGGTCGCCGCTGCGCCCTTTGAAGTTGCGGTTAGTGGCATAGATGCCCACCTCCTGGGGGCCAAGGACGCCCCTGCCGGAGTTGATGCAGGCCCCGCACCCCGACTTGAGGATGTGGGCACCGGCCTGTTCAAGTACCGTCAGATAGCCCAGCTCCTCCGCCTTTTGCCGCACCTCCTGGGAGGCAGGAACCACAAACAGGCCCACCTCCGGAGCCACTCGTCGCCCCTTAAGCACCGCCGCCGCCGCCGCCAGATCCGTGAGCTTGCCGCCCGTGCAGGAGCCAATGAAGGCCCGCGTGATCGGCACCCGTCCCAATTCCCGGACGCTCACCACCTGGTCGGGCTTCGGCGGACGGGCCACCTGTGGCTCTAGCTGGCTCAGATCGAAGGTGTATTCCCGTTCGTATACCGCGTCGCGATCGCTGGTAACGGCGGCAAAAGAAGTCAGGTTTACTGGGCTTACTGGGGCACGATCCTCGACATATCGCTGCGTCACCTCATCCACCGGCATCAGCCCACACATGGCCCCACACTCGATGGCCATGTTCGCCAGGGTCAAACGCTCATCCATGGGCAACTGCGCCACGACGCTGCCGTGAAATTCCAGGACTTTGCCCGTCGCTCCATTACAGCCCAGTTGCCCCAAAATCAACAGCATGATGTCCTTGGCGCTGAGGTGGGACGGCAGGGTGCCCGTCAGCTCAAGGCGCAGGGTGGCGGGCACCCGAATCCACAGATCGCCCATGGCGAAAACATTGGCCATATCGGTGGTGCCTACTCCCGTCGAGAAGCAGCCCAACGCGCCGTAGGTGCAGCTATGGGAATCCGTGCCCGCAATCACCATACCGGGCTGCACGAAGCCCCGTTCCGGCAGCAGCACATGGCAAATGCCCGCCGCCTCACCGGGAGACACCACGTCCAGCAGGTGACAGCCCTGGGCCTGGGCAAAGTCCACCATTTGCTGATACATCTGATTGGCTTTGGGGTCGGGGCGAATGTCGTTGACCTGAATGAAGTGATCGGCCACCAGCACCACCCGGTCAGCATCCCACACCCTGGCATCGGCACCAAAATGCTGATGAAAGAGCTGGGCCACGGGACCGGCGATCGCATCGTGAGATAGGGCCAGATCCACCCGCACAAACACCCCATCCCCCGGCTGCACCGAGGGCAGACCCGCCGCCCGTGCCAGCAGCTTTTCCGCCATGGTCATGGGTCGGGATACGGACGGGGAAGCGGGAGCGGGAATATCAACGGCCTGGGCACGGCGTTTTTGATTAAAGGAAATGAGACCACCGGCCTGGGCGATCGCCTCTACGACGGGATTGGCCTGGGTCTGTCCGATAATCTCCAGGGGCAGGCCGATGTTAATGCTATTGCGGTAAAAAATTTCCGCAAAGGAACGGGCACGCACTTTACGAATGCCCGCTGCCTTGATGGCCAGGGGGGCAAATTCTCGACTGGAGCCACAGCCAAAATTATGACCCGCTTCAATCACGTCATAGTTCGATAGCTGCCCGGCCCCGATCACGTGCTCAAAGGCATAGTGGGCCAGGTGGGCGGGGTCGGCGTTGGTGCCGCGCCTGGCGGGAATGATGTCGTCGGTGTTGATATCGTCTCCAAGACGGAGAACCTGATCGGTCATCACGGTGGTTGGCAGAATCTTCGGGAACAGGGATGGTGCTTCCGCTAGTGAATTAAGAAAAGCGGGGTGCGATTCACCTTGCGATTATAAACGGTGTTCGAAGTGCTGGTGATGCAGCCAGGGTGCCGCGCGATGTGGTTTAGGGCACCCTCCTGCCTTTGGATGATGAAAATTTGCTTAAATTATCCACATATTGTCCCCTGGTGAGTCTAGTATGCGGAGCAAGATCCAGGTTAAAGGAATCCATGAGTGGCTCAGCTCCCATAGACGCCCATGCTCACTCCATTCGCCATCGTGACGAGATTGTACGTAGTGACTTGTGTGGTTGTTTTTACTGTTGCCGCACGTTCTTGCCATCCGAGATTGATAAATGGATCAGCGATGGCGATACTGATGCTTCAAAAACTGCTCTTTGTCCGTTTTGTGGAATCGATTCGGTTATTGGCTCGGCAGCCGGATTCCCAATCGAGACTGAATTTCTCCGCAAGATGAACCGTCATTGGTTTTAATATGCAATGGCAATCAAAATTCGACAGAGCCAAGTCGGCGAATCTGAGCAAGTGCACCATTTCAGGTGTTTAAGGTGTGTCACGCCATTACGCAGGTGAAATCATGGCAGATTTAAGTTTCCCCGCTCCACCCACCTTCAATCATGTGGAAGATGAACGCCGTCACCGTCAGCAGCGTTTGGCGGCAGCGTTTCGGTTGTTTGCCCGTTATGGCTTTGATGAAGGGGTCGCTGGGCATATCACTGTGCGTGATCCAGAATTCACCGATTGTTTCTGGGTGAATCCATTTGGCATGTATTTCGGGCATATCCGCGTGTCGGATCTATTACTTGTCAACCACAAAGGCGAGGTCATTCAGGGGGATAAGCCTGTGAACGCAGCGGCGTTTGCGATTCATTCCCAAATTCACCAGGCACGACCCGATGCCAATGCGGCAGCCCATGCCCACTCACTTTACGGCAAAACCTGGTCAACCCTGGGACGAATGCTCGATCCGCTGACTCAAGATGCCTGTGCCTTCTATGAAGACCATGCGCTGTTTGATGACTACACGGGAGTCGTGCTGGATCTGGAAGAGGGGAGGCGGATTGCCCGCACCTTGGGCCATCGAAAAGCCGTTATCTTGCGTAATCATGGGTTGCTCACGGTTGGCCATACGGTGGATGAAGCGGCCTGGTGGTTTATCACTCTGGATCGTTCGTGTCAGGCTCAACTGATGGCAGAAGCAGCCGGAAACCCTGTTCCGATTTCACCAGAAACGGCAAGTTTAACCTACAGCCAGGTTGGTTCACATCGGATTGGTTGGTTCAGCTTTCAATCGCTGTATGACATGATCGTGCGTCAGCAGCCTGATTTGTTGGAATGAAACCAGTAATCTGCATCCCATCTACATATTAGCTGTCGCTCCAAACCTGCTCAGCCGAAATCGTGAACCCTCCATCTGAGGCAGGCCATCAGCCGCCGCTACCATTTGCGTCGTTTTGCCAGGGCCAGTTGCCGGTCAGCTCAACCTCCAGGGTAAAGCTCAGGAACGTCCGAATCAACACGATGATAAACAGCACCCCCACGCTTTCAATGGCTAGCTCCACGGCAACCGTGCGAATGATGTCGGCGGCAACTAAAAACTCCAGACCCACCAAAATCCCGCGTCCCAGCTTCTGTCGGGCCTCCTTAAAGACCGCATTACTTTGTCTGCCTTTGAGGAGCCGCACTGCGGCAATCAGCAAAGCGTAAATGGCAAACAGGGTAATCAGGCCCACGCCGAGGATTTCGATGATCGCCGAACACCATTCGGCCATAGGTTTGATCATCTCAACCATGGGGCGATCGCAGTCCTCTCTGAGATATGGGCAGATGGACAGAATTCCTGCCATGAATTTAGCAGCAGATCCCGTTTGCGGAGCCTGTCTTTCGGTAGAATTTCAAAGAATCCAGGGTGATTGTTAGGAGATTTTTGAGAATGATCCTACCGGACAACGTAGGGGCAAATGGCTATTTGCCCTGACCAAACGTTCAACCGAGGGTAAGGTTTTTCCTGGAAATCTCCTTAAAGAACCCAGGGCGAGGTTCCCGTCTTAAGTCGATACCCAAAGAACCCAGGGCGATCGCCCTGCTTTTAGGGTATGTCGTGAAGCCCGTAAGGCTACAATCTACCTATTTGGGCAACAGGGCTTAACCCTTGCAGTAGATACAGCTCAAGTCTTTGATTGATACGCTGTAACTAGATGCAAAGGAGATTCCTTTATGACTCACCCAACTAGCAATCCATTTCCCATGGACAGTCCTGACGAAAGGATTGATCAAACTGACCTGACAGACCAAATATCTCAGCAGTCAAATACCTCAGACAAGTCCGAAGCAGCTACCAATTCTCAACAAAATCAAGGCAGCGGTCACACGGTGGCAAAGGCTGTCGGTGCTGCTGGCGGTAGCGTTGCTGGCGCAACCGTAGGCCGCATGGTTGGTGGCAAATTGGGTGCAGCTGTCGGTGCCGTTGGTGGAGCTGTAGCTGGTGCAGCTCTAGGCGATCAGGCGGCTAGAGGTGTTGACCAAAGAGTAGAAGACGCTGTTGGCTCGGTAAAAGACGAAGCCAAGAATATTGCCCACAAAGTTGAAGGCACGATCGACTCTGTTCGTCAGAAAGTTGATGAAGCAGACGTAAAAGGCATGAGCCAGTCCGTGCAGCACAAGATTGATGAAGCGGACGTGCAGGGTGTGAGCCAGTCCGTGCAGCGCAAAATTGATGAAGCAGACGTACGTGGCGTGAGCCAATCGGCACAGCGCAAGATTGATGAAGCAGACGTGCAGGGCGTGAGCCAATCGGTACAGCGCAAGATCGATGAAGCGGACGTACGTGGTGTGAGCCAATCGGCACAGCGCAAGATTGACGAAGCCGATGTGCGAGGCGTTACTGATTCCATCAAAAGAACGACCGAGGACGTTAAGCCTGCAATTAGAGATGCGGCGAGTCGAACCTCTAAAAACGTCCAGGAGTTGTCAGACAGCGCCAAAGAGTCAGCCCAAAATGCGCTTGATAAAAAGCAAGCCGAGCGGACGCCTGCTCCTGAACCAGATAGCAACCCTCTGGTGATTCGCAAAGACCTTGAGCGTGAACAAGAGCTTCGCAACCAGCGAGGCTTGCAGTAGTAAAGACTGCTTTGCCTGGGGCTGTAACGTTTTCCGCTACAGCCCCGCTTGTAAAGCGTGGACTCTAAAGCAGCTTGAATCCCTGAATGCTGGGTGGGATGCTCCCCTGATCACAA
>JAYKGU010000199.1:0-4286 GCA_035285585.1 Synechococcales cyanobacterium | reverse complement strand
AAACAGTTGACAGTGTTTCATATAGAACTCAGTGCTAACTCTGATTTCTAACCTCCCACTGAAGTTCCTTAAGTCAAGGAGCCGGTTTCCTCTTCCTGCCCTAGCCCTTATCAGAACAGGAATTGACGGAGTTTGAGTCGCTGGGACTGATGGAGGGCAATCGCCAACTTTACCAGGAGGTAGAATCGCCAATGCGGCAGGTTCGGGTAGAGTATCGTCAAGGTATCAGCGGTACCTGATTTGCCATGCCATCACAAGCCAGAGAGATAAGATGACACCGACTGAGCAGTACCTCGACCTGGTGAACCACCAGTTACCGGAGGCGGCACGAGGTGGGGGCTATCCCGTTCGCTTTAACCACTGTTTTGCCCGCATTATCCTGGATAACATCTGCGGCTGTGAGTGGTATCGGGTGATTGAGATGCCTGCTTACAAACACATGACCGATGAGCAACTGGAGCAGGCGATCGCCCTGGGCCAAGAATTCCTGGCCGATCCCCAAGCGTGTACTGCCGCAAACCAAGTCAGCCTGCGATACCGGGGCAAGCTGTAGTGGCCAGGATCCTGGCTCGTGATTGAGTATCTGCGAGCCTAACTCGATCACGATGGGGGTTTACGAGCCGAAGCCTATAATAGAGCTATTAAACCTCCTCTTGCCTATGTCTCAATCCACAATCCTTGTCACTGACTCGGCTGAAGTCGATGGTGTTCAGTGGCCTCCCAGTAACCTTTGGAGTGATGAACCTCCCTTGGAAAGCGATTTTCACCGAGATCAAATTGATCTGTTAATTCGGATTTTGCGCTGGTGGTGGCGAAACCGTGACGATGTTTACGTCTCTGGCAATTTGACGGTGTACTACAACCAGCAGCAGCTCAAGTCTCGTGACTTTCGCGGGCCTGACTTTTTCGTGGTTCTGGGGACTGAGAAGAAAGATCGCCGAAGCTGGGTGGTGTGGGACGAGAACGGTCAGTATCCCAACCTGATTCTGGAAATCCTGTCCAACTCAACCAGACAGGTCGATAAGGGGCCGAAGAAAACGCTGTACCAAAATATTTTTCGCACACCAGATTACTTTTGGTTTGACCCCGATACGCTTATGGTAGAGGGATTTCATCTGGTGGATGGTCGCTACGAACCGATTCAACCGACAGAGCAGGGCTGGCTCTGGAGTGAGCAGCTAGAGCTTTACCTGGGAGTGTACGAGAATAGGCTGCGTTTTTTTACCTCAGATGGTGAATTAATTCCATCTCTGGAGGAACTAGCAGATCAGGAGCGGGCGCAGGCAGAGCAAGAACGCCAACGGGCAGAGCAAGAACGCCAGCGGGCAGAGCAAGAACGCCAGCGGGCAGAGCAGGAGCGGGAACGGGCAGAGCAGCTGGCACGGGAGCTGGAGCAGTTGAAGGCACAGATGTGATCGCGTGAGTGCTGACTTCTCAACTCGTAGGGCAATGCCCCTGAAGTAGCGCATTAGGTGTGCGATCGCCGCTAACCAGCGCGTCCGTTATCACCATCGTAAGGGGGTATAGCGGCGGCTAGAAATTCTCTAAGTAGAACTGTATTGAAAAACGAAGGTTAGAAAACCGGGGGAGCGCCCCGGTTTTCTAACATGAATTTAATTGTGCTGACCTACTTGTCTGCTTCCATCTGCGCCATTGGTGGATCCATGAGGCGATCGTACTGAAAATCCTCGATGGAGCGGCTGCTCCACCACCTCCTCTACCGCAAACATCACCCGATCCTGCTGGGAGCCGCTCCGCACCTCCAAACTCCACTGTCCGGGACGCATGGGCCAGAACTGGGATGGGGTGGAAGTGGTAGCTAAGGGTTCACCATTGAGCTGCCATTCAATGTTGTCTAGCGGCGTGGTAGATGCGACTTCGAACTTCAAGCGCTGGTCACTCTCTCCGGAGGTGGGATAGAGCAGAAACCGGCTGCCTTCCTGGGGTGAGAGGATGTGTAGCCCAGCTGGGGACTGGGAAGGGTGGAGAGCAACTACTTCCTCCTCAGGCGATCGCTCATAGGCCACCAAGTCATCCAAAAAGAAATACTCCTGCACCACCGCACCACAGTCCTCCGTGGGCTTCTGCCCGGTCAGGGCACAAATGGGGCGCTTCACCATGCCCGCTGGTTTGCTAAACCGTCCCGGATCCTGACCTTCATGGAGATGCACCATAACACGGTGCCATAGGGGAGCCGCCCCGGTTACCCCTGAGACGTTGTGCATGGGCGACCCGTCGAAATTGCCTACCCAGGTGGCGACGGTGTAGTCGGTGGTGAATCCCACCGTCCACGTATCCCGATAATCGGAGGAGGTGCCGGTTTTTACCGCCGCTGGGAAAGGAAGGTTCAGAACAGAATCGACGCCAAAGGCCGCTGCTCTAGCGTGGGGGTCGGTGAGCATGTCCGTGATGAGTGACCAGGTGGGAGTGGAGGCCGGTGGAGGGGGGGATGAGTGGAGGGGTAGATGGGTTTTGAAGGCAGTGAGAACGGTGTGGAAATCCCCATGGCGAGCGAGGATCAGGTAGGCTTGGGCCAGTTCCCAGAGGGAGACTTCGCCGCTGCCCAGCGCCAGCCCCAGACCGTAATAGTCTGGGGATTGATCTAAGTGGCTGAAGCGGAGCTGGTGCAGCCGTTCCAGGAAATCGGTAACTCCCACCTGTTCTAGCAGGCGCACAGCGGGGACGTTGAGGGAATTGCCCAAGGCGGCCCGCACCCGCACCGGCCCCAGGAAGGTTTCGCTGTAGTCTGTGGGACTGTAGAGCTGCGCCCCCGGCAGGGGATAGTGGGTGGGTACGTCTGCCAGAATGCTGTTGGGCTGAATCACCCCCTGCTCCAGGGCCAACTGGTAGAGAAATGGCTTTAGGGTTGAACCGGGCTGCCGCAGGGCCTGCACCCCGTCGTTTTGTCCTCCCTGCTGAGTGTCGTGATAGTTGGGAGAGCCAACATAGGCCAAAACTTCTCCAGTGGCGTTGTTAACAACCAGAGCCGCTGCGTGGCGCACCTGATGCTCCGTCAGCCCCCGCACGGCCTGTTGTACCTGAGCTTCGATGAATTTTTGTAGTTCCAAATCCAGGCTAGTCTGCACCTGGGCAGGATGGTCAGGCGGCAGGTGATCCGCCAGCCAAAAGAGAAAATGGGGAGCCGCCAGAAAGAATTGGCCGGGGAGCTGGAGGGTGACGGGCTGGGCATAGGCGCGATCGCCCTGACTTTCGGTAATCATCCCATCCGCCACCATGCGATTCAGCACATAGCGTTGCCGATGCTTCAATGCCTCCCAGCGAGTGTAGGGGTTGAGGGCACTGGGGGCGTTGGGCAGGGCCGCCAGCAGGCTGGCCTGGGAGACGGTCAGGTCGGCAGCGGGCACACCAAAGTAAACACGGGCGGCGGCTTCCACGCCATAAAGGTTGCCCCCCATCGGTAGACGGTTCACATAGGCGGCCAAAATTTCGGCTTTGCTCATGCCAGCAGCGATGCGCCAGGCGTTCCACACTTGCTGCACTTTGCCGCCCCAGTTCCGAGGGCTGGGTTCTACCATACGGGCAAGCTGCATGGTGACGGTGGACGCGCCACTGACCAGGCGGCGGGCCTTCAGGGACTGGACACTGGCTCGAACCACGGCCCGCAGATCTACGGCACCGTGCTGGTAGAATCGTCGGTCTTCCGCAGCAAGAATGGCCTGGATGAAGTAGGGCGATACCTGTTCCAGGGGCACGGTGGCGGTGTGCTCCTGATCCTGGGAGAGGAGAGTGCCCAGGGGGCGGTTGTGGCGATCGCGAAACATCACGGTCTGGTCAACCTGGACAATATCCTTGGCATGAATGGGCACCAGGTAGGCCGCCCCTCGCACCCCCAACCCCAGCAGCACCAGCAAAAGCCCTACTTGCAGCAACCAGCTCCACCAGCGGGATGGCGACTTCGAGCGGTAATGGCGGCGGGCAAAGAAAGACCGAAGGGAAAACATGGGGCTAGCGGGGGTGAGATCCAGTCGATCCTAACCTGGACGATTCACAAAATAGGGTGGGCAGTGCCACCACAACCGGGTGGCTCAACGACCTGTAGGGGCATGGAATTCATACCCCTACCCCAAGAATTTAACCTTATTAAATTGGGTAAGTAGGTCAGCACAATTAAATTCATGCTATGGCGTTACGCTTTCGCGTTAGGACATTCAAGAGGTGTGAAACTCCCGCGACGCGGGGGTTCCACACTCAAACCTTAGCCCATCGGGCTATAGGAAACCGGGGGAGCGCCCCACCGAGGCGCTCCCCCGGTTTTCTAACCTTCG
>JAYKGU010000198.1:0-12871 GCA_035285585.1 Synechococcales cyanobacterium | reverse complement strand
TACAGCGGGCGATCGCCGACGTAGCCAAAGCCAAAGCTGATTTGAGTCTGGCAACCGTCCGTGCGCCGCTGGCGGGTCAAATCCTGCAAATCCATGCCCGTCCGGGGGAAGTGGTGGGCGATCGCGGTATTGCAGCTCTGGGGCAGACGCGGCAGATGAATGTCATCGCCGAGGTCTATGAGCTGGACGTGGGCCGGGTGCAAGTGGGGCAGACGGCCACCATCACCAGTGATGCCTTTCCAGAAACCCTCCAGGGTGAAGTTCTGCAGGTTGGTTTTCAGGTTAGCCCTCAAAACGTTTTGAGCACTGATCCCGTGGCTGATGTTGATCAAAGGGTGATTGAGGTCAAGATTCGGCTCAATCCCACTGATAGCCAGCGGGTTGCCACTTTGACAAATTTGCAGGTAACCGTTGTCATTGATCTAAATTCCTAGCCCGACTTACTATGCGATCGCCCATCCCCCTGGCCTGGCTCCAGCTCAGTCGAGAGCGTATCCGCTTTACCATTGCACTGGCGGGTATTGCCTTTGCCGTGATCTTGATGTTTATGCAGCTTGGATTTCAATCTGCCCTTTACGACAGCGCCGCCCGCTTTCACCAAAGCCTCCAGGGAGAGCTGATGCTCATCAGTTCCCGATCAAAGTCCCTGGGCTACATGATGCCCTTTTCCCGGCGGCGACTGTATCAGGTTCTGGGGATCAGCGGCGTGCGATCGGTGAGTCCGGTTTATGTCGGCTTTGGGGATTGGAAGAACCCGGAGCGGGGCACCTATCGCACCATCTATGTCTATGGCTTTGACGTAGGGGATCAGGCCATCAATTTACCGGAAGTGAACCAGGCAGCGGATTTGGTTAAGCTGGAGCAAAATATTTTATTTGATCGGGCATCCCGAGCGGAGTATGGGGCGATCGCCACCAATTTTTCTCAAGGCAAACCCATTGCGACTGAGCTGAACGGCAAAACGGTCAAAGTGGTTGGTTTGTTCACCCTGGGGCCATCCTTTGGAGCCGATGGTAATATTATCACCAGCACCGCCAACTTTCTGCGGCTATTCCCCAATCGCCAGCTAAGCGAGGTAACCATCGGCCTTATTCAGCTCAAAGCAAATGCCGACATTGCCGCCATCCAGGCCCAAATCGCCGCCATCCTGCCTAACGATATCAAGGTTTTAACCCACCAGGAATTTATTGATTTCGAGAAGCAATACTGGCAGACCAGTACCGCCATTGGGTTTATTTTTACCCTGGGGGTGGGCATGGGGTTCATCGTAGGCACCGTGATTGTCTATCAAATTCTCTACACCGACGTTTCTTCCCACCTGGCGGAATCTGCCACCCTCCAGGCAAGGGGCTATCGCAATTGGTATTTGTTGAATGTGGTATTTCAAGAAGCCATTATCCTGGCAGTGCTGGGCTACATTCCCGGCCTTCTGCTGTCCGTCTGCCTGTACGAGTTAACGCAAAAGGCGACCTTTTTGCCGCTGGCGATGGCGTTCGATCGCGCCCTGCTGGTGCTGCTCCTTTCTTTACTGATGTGTACCGTTTCTGGAGCCATTGCCATGCGCAGGTTACGTCAGGCCGATCCCGCCGAAATTTTCTAACTTTGCCTCAAACCATCCAGGTTTACTATGCCATCACTTCCCCTCGTTTCTATTCGGAACCTCAACCATTATTTTGGTCGGGGAGCGCTACGCCGCCAGGTTTTATCTGATATTAATCTGGCCATCCAAGCCGGGGAAATTGTGATTTTGTCAGGGCCATCGGGTTCTGGGAAAACAACGTTATTAACGCTCATTGGTGGATTGCGATCGCCCCAGGAAGGCAGCCTCGCCGTGTTGGGTCAGGAACTCCGGGGGGCAACAGAAGCGCAATTAGTTGATATTCGCCGTCAGATTGGCTATATCTTTCAGGCACACAATTTACTTCACTCGTTAACAGCCTTGCAAAATGTGCAAATGTCCGTGCAGCTCCATGGGGCGCTCGTTGAGGAGAGCGATCGCGACAGGGCTGCCGCCGCTCTTAAAGCGGTTGGTTTAGCCAATCGATTACACGCTTATCCCGCTCAATTATCAGGTGGACAAAAACAGCGGGTTGCGATCGCCAGAGCACTGGTTTGCCATCCCAGGCTGGTGTTGGCGGATGAACCCACCGCCGCCCTCGATCGCAAATCTGGTCGAGACGTGGTGAATATCATGCAGCAGTTAGTGAAAGAGCAGGGCTGTTCGGTGCTGATGGTGACCCACGATCACCGCGTTCTGGACATCGCCGATCGCATTGTTTACATGGAAGATGGACAGTTGGTGAAGGGTGGTTCTCCCGCGAATCACGCCCACGCTGCTGCCGAGTGGCGGTGAAATCCGCACAGGTTTGACTTAAGTCAAAGCCTTCACCAGGTTATTTCCGTAGGGTAGATCCAGATGGATTCAACAAAAAGCAAAAAACGCTGACCCTACGAGGAGAACTACCATGTTTTGCGAACAATGCGAACAAACCGCCAGTGGTGATGGTTGCCACCAATTTGGAGCCTGTGGTAAAAGCCCTCAGGTAAATGCTGTCCAGGATTTGCTGGTTCACTGTCTGCGGGGACTGGCTCCCGTCGCGCTTCAGGCAAAGGAAGCTGGCATTGTCACCCATGAGGCAGACGCTTTTACCTGCGAAGCCCTGTTTGCGACTATGACCAACGTGAACTTTAATCCGGGGCGGTTCACAGCCTACATCAGGAAGGCGATCGCCCTGCGCGAGTCTTTCAAAGCTCAGCTACAAAACACAACAGGTTCATCAGCCTGGTCGGATCTGACCGAATTTATGCCAGACTTTGAGGAAAGCCTGGTAGAGCAGGGAGAGGCGATCGCCCTGAAGTTCATCAGCCAGGTCGGCAAAGGGGACGTGGATATCTTCTCCCTAAAACTCACGGTGCTGTATGGCTTGAAAGGGGTGGCGTCCTATACTTTCCACGCCTATGAAGTGGGGCAGGAGGATGAGCAGGTTTATCGCTTTGTCTATCGCGCTTTAGCGGCCCTTGATGACGCCAACCTCAGCCTGGATGATTGGGTGCAGTTAGCCCTGGAAGTGGGTGCTGTGAACCTGCGGGCCATGGAACTCCTTGATGCGGGGCACACCCACACCTTTGGCCACCCCGTACCCACTTCGGTGCCGCTCAATCCCAGGCCGGGTAAAGCGATCCTGGTGTCAGGTCACGATATTCGCCAATTAGACGCCATTCTCAGGCAGACCGCAGGCAGGGGGATTACCGTGTACACCCACGGTGAACTACTTCCCGCCCATGGCTATCCCAAACTCAAGCAAACCCACCCCCATCTGTATGGCCATTACGGCACGGCTTGGCAAAACCAGACCAAGGAATTTGCTAAGTTCCCAGGGGCGATCGTGGTCACTACCAATTGTTTGATGCCAACCCACGACACCTACAACGACAAGCTGTTTAGCATTGGGCCGGTCGGCTATCCCCATCTCACCCACTTGCCTGCTGAGGAGATGGGCATTCCCGACTACACACCGGTCATTGAGAAGGCGCTATCATTACCTGGATTTACTGATGAGGAAACCCCTCCCAAATCCGTCAAGGTTGGCTTTGCCCATAATGCCGTCTTGAGCGTAGCAGATACTATCATTGATGCAGTCAAGCAGGGCAAGATCCGCCATTTCTTTTTAGTGGGCGGTTGTGATGGAGCCAAGCCCGGACGCACCTACTACACCGAGTTTGTTGAGCGGGTACCTGATGACTGTGTGGTGCTCACCCTGGCCTGCGGCAAATTCCGCTTCTTTGATCGCGACCTGGGCACCATTGAAGGATTGCCGCGTTTAATGGATGTGGGCCAGTGTAATGACGCTTATTCGGCCATTCAAATTGCGATCGCCCTGGCCAATGCCTTTGAAGTAAGTGTCAATGAGCTTCCCCTTTCTATGATTCTCTCCTGGTACGAGCAGAAAGCGGTAGCAGTACTGCTCACCTTGCTGCATCTGGGCATCCAGGATATCCGCCTGGGGCCAACGCTGCCAGCCTTCATCTCCCAAAACGTGCTGAAGCTTCTGTCAGAGACCTATCACCTCCAGCCAATTACCACCCCCGAACGGGATCTGGCGGCTTGCCTGGGCTAAGGCGATTTCCAGGAGAAAATTTACCTTCGGTTAAACGGCTGGTGGGGGCAAATGGTCATTTGCCCCTATGTCGTCCGGTAGGATCATTTGCAAAAATCTTCTTGGTGGTAGGCGATCGCCACCTTTAAAGAAGTTTTTCAAATTCTTCAGCCGGAACAGCCCCCGAGAAAGTCTGCCCCTGGAAGACAAAGAATGGGGTGCCGGAGATCCTGAGCTTTGTGGCCAGATCGAGGTCTTGCTGAATTGCCGCCATTGCCTGGGTGCGATCGCGATTAAACTGCTCCAAATCAAGACCCAGGTTCCCGGCGGTTTCAAGGTAAAAGCTTTCACCCAATTGCTCTTGATGCTCGAACAAAGCATCATGGAACTCCCAGAACTTGTTCTGCTGTTGGGCCGCATAGGCAGCTTGCGCCGCTGCCAGAGCTTGCGGGTGAAGCGCAGAAAGGGGAAGGTGTTTATAAACAAGGGCAACCTGGTTGGGATGTTTCGCGACGAAAGATTTCACCGTTTTGTGAGCTTCGGCACAGAAGGGACATTGAAAGTCGGAAAACTCCAGCAGAATGGCTCGATTCTCCAGGGGACTGGTGCTGGGCGAAAGCCCCACAATGGACTTGGGGTGAGCCAGAAGATCCTGGGCAAAGGCTTGTTGATCCTCTTGTATTTGCTGCTGTTGTTGCCGCTGATATGCCTGGACTGACTCCAGAATCACGTCGGGATGTTGGCGAATAATGTCAAGAACCCGCTGTTCAAAATCCGCACTGGAATTAGCGAAGGCAGGCAGAGAGCAGAGCCAAATCAGCAGAGCCATGCTCAACGCCATCAGGAATTGTGAGGTGCGATCGCGCCAACGCAGTCGTTGTGTCATGGTGTTTTCAGTCCTGAATTCAAGCACAGTAAACAGATTAGAACCTTGCTTTCAATGTTGCTTAAAGAATAACCGCTGTGATTGGGGCATTAAAGAGGGTTCGCTATCAATATAACGAACCCTGTGACAAGGGTAAATACCCGTAACTATCGGACTTCGGACCTATTACCAGGGAGCGCGGGTAGCATCGGCAGACATTGCCCACTTGTAGCAGCCACCACCGGACTGACCCAGGCCACCATCACAGCTATCAAGGGCGTAGCACTCTTCTTTGGAAATATCTCCTTGAGGCGCATCCACCCAGGTATATCGGCCCGTGTAGTTCTCCATCCAAAAACACTTCTGCCAGGGAATCCGGTCTGCACTCGCAGTCTCTGCCCACTTGTAGCAGCCACCACCGGACTGACCCAGGCCACCATCACAGCTATCAAGGGCGTAGCACTCTTCTTTGGAAAGATTTCCTTGAGGCGCATTTACCCAGGTATATCGGCCTGTGTAGTTCTCCATCCAAAAGCATTTTGCTGAATCAGCCAAGCTGCTGTCTGCCGACACGAAGAATGACGTAACGGCGATCAGACAGGACAATACAAACACCAAAAAGGAACTGGCTATGGTTTTCATTGGGTAGTCAATCTCCTTGAGAGATTGGTTTGGTTTGACAAAAAAATATTAGGCGAAATTACAGTAAAACAATCAAAGAAAGTAATATTTCATTACAAATTTATTGCTCAATATCCTAACTGTTCAATCGCCAAAAATGCACAGAAAAACCGCAGGAGAGACTCGTGAATCTGGCTCCTGCAGTTTGCAGTTTGGAGTTTAGAGTTTAGAATTTACTGCTTGACTATGCCTGGGCTAGGACTTTCTCCCCCATCTGCTCGTTAGCCATTTCCCCCTGTTGTTTTGACTCGTTCTCAGAAGGGGGTTGAACCTGGTTGAGATGGATGGTATTGATTTGCGTAATAAAGCTTTCAACGGACTCCTGTACCTTTCGTTTCCGATCCGTGGCGTCAGGCAAGTCAAAAAAGCGATAGGCGGGGGTGACCCCTAGAATAAATTTCTCTTGCTCCGCTTCCAGTAGCTCAACGGATGTATTGGCAGCCATCCAATTCTTTTGGAACGGGAACGAGGTCGATAAACTGGTGACAACCGAGGCGATCGCCGGAAAGATAACGGGCAGCCACTTAATCCAGGGCAGGTTGAGATCTACTTTGTCGAGTAGCACCAGGATTGGGGTGACGCCAGAAAAAACAATGCTGGAAATTTGAAAGAGGTAATAGATGTTTCTAGAATTGCGGCGAGTATTTTTATAATCATCGATCAACTCTTGACAATACTGAATGGCTCTTGTGCGCATGAGATTGATCGACTCATCGGCGACTGCATCGCCGAATAAGGAACTGTACAGTTCTGCTTTCTTTTCATTATCCAGTTGCTTAATCCGGTGCTTATGGTTTTCCAGAAGCCGTTGATTTAGAAATAACAGCAACCCCAGAATGGTCAGGGAAGCGGCAACGCCAACCATAACTTCCTTGCGATCGCTAAATAACGTTGCGATCGCCACCGCCGCAACGCCAGCGGCAATTAACAGAAATTCAACTACATAAAAAAAGGTTGGAGGCTGGGAGCCTGAGCTATTGCTTGAAGCCAAGACGGTTTGGCTGTCCATCGATTGAGAAATCATCACATATATCCTCAAGAACACGAATGACGGATTTGACGTTATGGCTGTTAGTTCTCCTGCGGTCGGAGCGAGACTTTATGGATGCCCAACGAATCCTACCGTAACCATTGAAAGCTCAATTTCCCAAGACAATTGGGCCTTCGATGGCTCTAAATACTACGACAGGAGCCTATCATTCTCATTCACTTCCCTGATTGGGAAAAAATACCGAAATTGCCTGGTTTCTTTATAAGTAGTGCAGTTGCACCTCAAGGAATATACGGAGAATTCGCTAAGCTAACCAGCTTTCCCCATTTGCAGAGCATAGAGATTGGCATAAACCCCCTGGCGATCGAGCAACTCAGCATGGGTGCCCTGCTCCACAATCTGTCCCTGCTGAATGACCAGCACCTGATCCGCCTGGGTGACCGTACTGAGACGATGGGCAATGACAAAGCTGGTGCGGTTTTGCAAGAGACGGGCGATCGCCTCCTGCACCAGTGCCTCCGTGCGCGTGTCGATGCTACTCGTCGCTTCGTCCAGCACGAGGATTCTGGGATCCACCAGCACCGCCCGGGCAATGCTCACCAGCTGGCGCTGGCCCTGGCTCAGGGGTGCCCCCCGTTCCCCCAATCGCGTGCTGTAGCCCTGGGGGAGGGTGGTGATAAATTCATGCACATTGGCGGTTTGGGCGGCGGCTTCAATCTGGGCCTGACTGGCCTGGGGTGCGCCAAAGGCAATGTTCTCCGCGACGGTGCCGCTGAACAGCAGGTTGTCCTGTAGCACAATGCCAATTTGCCGCCGCAGGCTGGCCTGGGTGACGCGGCGCACGTCAATGCCGTCAATTTTAACCGCGCCTTCGGTGACGTCATAAAACCGCAGGATGAGGTTGATAATCGTGCTCTTGCCCGCCCCCGTTGGCCCCACCAGGGCCACCATTTGCCCCGGCTGGGCGACGAGGTTCACCTCATTGAGTACCCGCTGGTTGGGCGTGTAGCCAAAGGAAACCTGCTCAAAGCGCACCTCTCCCCGAATGGGCGGCATTTCTGTGGCGTTGGGCGCATCCTGGAGGGTTGAGGTCTCATCCAGCAGCAGGAAAATTCGATCCAGTCCAGCCAGGGCGGACTGGGCCTGGGTGTAGAACTGGCTGAGGATTTGGATGGGGCGGAAGAACTGCTGCACATAGAGCAGAAAAGCCGTCACCACCCCCACCGTCGCCGCCCCCGTCACCGCCAGGTAGCCGCCATAGGCCATCACCCCCGCCGTGGCCAGGGTATTGAGGAAGTCAATGGATGGTAGGAAAGCCGCCGTCACCGCCACCGCCTGTACGTTAGCTCTACGGTTGGCGGCGTTGAGGCTGTCAAATTCCTCAATATTCAACTGGGTGCGGTTAAATGCCTGGGCTTCCCGCACGCTGCCGATGTCCTCCTCCAGCTTGGCCGAAAGATCCCCGATGGTCTGGCGGGTGACGCGGAAGCGGCGTCTGGCCCAGCGGGAGAAAAAGCCCGTGGTGAAGATCATCAGCGGCACCACCAGGTTGCTCAGCAGGCCGAGCTGGAAGTTAATGGACAGCATGGCGATGATGATGCCCACTAGGCTGAAGGTCTGCCCTAGCATCTGGGGAATGGTGAGGCCAAAGGCTTGATTGACCGTATTCACATCGTTGAGCAGGCGGCTCATCAGGTCGCCCGCTTCGCTGCGGTCAAAGAAGCTCACGGGCAGGCTCTGGATTTTGACGAAAATATCCTGCCGCAGCTGGCCCAGCAACCGCTGCATAATCGACCCCATCCGCAGGATCTGGCCGCGAATTGCCCCAATGCCGACGACGTAGATCACCCCCAGCAGCGCCAGTATTTGCAGCAGCCCCGACAGATTGCCCTGGAGAATGAGGTTGTCAATCGACCAGCCAATCAGCAGTGGCCCGATGGCCTGCGTGGCTGCCCCGATCGCCACCAGCACCAGGGCAATGGGAATTTCGCGACGGTAGGGGGCAAAGTAGCTCAGAAAGCGCCGCAGCGTCGAAAGTTTGGGCTTGGCCTCGGTTGCTAGGGGTTGGGTCACGCCATCACCTCCGGAGTTTGCTTCACCTGGGATTCCAGAATCACGCCGTAGAGCGGGCTGGTGCGCATCAGCTCTTCGTGGCTGCCCTGGGCCACCAGTCGGCCTTTGTCCATTAATAAGATGCGGTCGGCGGTGCGCACGGTGCTGATGCGCTGGGCCACCACAAAGGAGGTGCAGGTGCGGCGGCGCATCAGGTCATCCAAAGCGGTTTGGATTTGGGCAGCGGTTTGGGCGTCCACCGCCGAGGTGCTGTCGTCCAAAATCAAAATGCTGTAGTCGGTGAGCAAAGTGCGGGCGATCGCCACCCGCTGCTTCTGCCCGCCAGAAAGCCCCACCCCCCGTTCGCCCACCACCGTATCGTATCCCTCTGGCAAACTCGTAATAAAGTCGTGAATTTGCGCCGCCTGGGCCACCTCAATAACTTCCTCCAAAGTCGCCTGGGGTTTGGCGTAGGCGATGTTGGCAAAGAGCGTCCCGGAAAACAGGGTGGTTTCCTGAAAGACAATACCGATGTGCGATCGCAGGCTTTCCAAAGTAAAGTCGCGCACATCCCGGCCATCAATACGCACCGCACCGGAGGTGACATCGTAAAAGCGGGGCAGGAGGTTCACTACTGTACTTTTCCCCGACCCGGTCATGCCCAGGATCGCCACCAGCTCGTTGGGGCGGGTTTCAAAGGAGACCTCCTGGAGGGTGGGAAGGGCCGCACCCGGATAGCGGAAGGAGACATTTTCAAAGGTGATCCGTCCGCCGCAGGTGGTGAAGGGAACGGCCTGGGGGCGATCGCGAATTTCAATGGCCGCATCTACTACTTCATACACCCGCTCCGCCGAGGCCGCCGCCTGGGCAATGGCGGGAGCCGCAAAGCCAATCAGCAGCACAGGCTGCAAAATCAGCAGCAGGTAGGAATTGAAGGCCACCAGTTCCCCCACAGAAAAGCGGTCTTGAATCACCGCCGCACCGCCATAGCCCAGCACCGCCAGGGTCACTAAATTGCTCAGCAAGAAAATAAAGGGAAAGGTATTGCGAATGGCCCGCACCGTTTTCATATTGGTGGCCACCAGCTCGGTGTTCAGCCCCGTGTAGCGCTCCGTTTCCACCCCTTCCCGCACAAATGCCTTCACCACCCGCACCCCCAGCAAATTCTCCTGCAGCACCGCATTCAGGTCGCTTAACTGCTCCTGCACCTGGCGAAACAGCAGGCTATTGCGCCGCAGAAACCGCGCCATCAGCCACGCCGACAGCGGCACCACCGTGAGGCTGATCAGCGCCAGCTCCCAGTTCATAATCAGCAGGATAATGGCGATCGCCAGCAAGGTCACCGAGCCGCTGATCACCTGAATCAGGTTGGTGCTGAGAAAGGTACGAATCTGCTCAATGTCGCTGGTGACGCGGGTGAGGAGCTGGGAGGTCTGGGCCTGGTCGTGGTAGCTGAAGCTAAGGGTTTGAATTTTGCTGAAAATGCGGTTGCGCAGGTCATACACCACGCTCTGGGAAAGGGCCTCGGCGCAAAAACTTTGACCAAAGTTAAACAGACCACGGGCGATCGCCGCCACCACCAAACCCATTGCGCTGTAAAGCACCACGGACAAATTATTCTCAGTGATGCCCTGGTCGATGGCCCAGCGAAAGAGCTGGGGCGTAACCGCATAGGCGGCAATCAGCAGCAATGCGCTACCCAGCGCCCCCAGCGCCAGCCAGGGATAGGTTTTGAGGTTGCCCAAGACCCGCTGAAGCGGCTGATGGGATGGTGTTTCTGGGGTCTGGGATGGCTGTACCAACGACCGACTCCTCCTGCACTTTAAACCCGGCGGACTCTTAAACCGTAGCAGGTCTGGGCAGAGTGTGGGGAAGATATGCTGGAGGCATGTCAAATTCATGGGCCTTTGCCTGATGCATCATGTCAAATTCTCATTGGTGGTCGTCTTTGTCATCTCGTAAGGCTTCGGGGCGATCGCACCCCCAATTTCCCCAGGCTGAATTTTGGGCCGGGGCACGGGACATGCTCCCGCTGATTATCGGGGCCATTCCCTTTGGCATTATCTTTGGTACCCTGGCCACCAGCAACGGCTTGTCGGTGGGAGGTACCCTGGCTATGTCGATGCTGGTATTTGCCGGTTCTTCCCAATTCATTGCGGTGGGCATGGTTGCCGCTGGAACGGGGTGGATGCTCATCGTTTTCACGGCTTTGATTGTCAACCTGCGCCATCTGCTGTATGCCGTCAGCCTGCTGCCCTATGTGCAGTCGCTGCCGCAGCAGTGGAAAGCAGTCCTGGGCTTTTTTCTGACCGATGAAGCCTTTGCTATTGCTATTCGCCGCTATGAAAGGGGCGATCGCTCCCCGTTCAAACACTGGTACTACCTGGGGGCTGCCCTTGCCATGTACCTCAACTGGCAGGCCTGTACCTGGTTGGGGATCACCATTGGGCAGACCATTCCCAACGCAGCGGAATGGGGCCTTGACTTTGCGATGTCGGCCACCTTCATCGGCATGGTGGTGCCTTACGTGAAAACAAAGCCGATGGGCATGGCGGTGGGGGTTGCGGGCGTCGTGGCCTTGCTTGCCTATCCCCTACCTCACAAACTGGGACTGATGGTAGCGGCGATCGCCGGAATTGCGGCGGGGGTGTGCAGCGAACGGGCCTTCCCTTCGCCTGAGTAATCTCTGTGTTTTAGGACTTATGCAGTTGGGCGGAGTGCGTCAATACTGTGTTTGTAGCTCTCAAGAATTACCCTTTCAAGGATTCACGACCATGGACGAAGTTTTGATGATCACCGGCATGGCGATCGCCACCTTTGCAATCCGCTATACCATGTTTGCCGCCAGCAGCCGCATCACCCTATCTGCCACACTGCTAAAGGCTCTGCGCTACGTGCCGCCCGTGGTGCTGACGGCAATTGTGGTGCCTGAAGTCTTGCTGAACGACGGTGCCCTGCACCTCAGCCTTCTCAATGCTCGACTGGTGGGGGCGATCGCCGCAGTTGCCGTAGGAGCACTCACACAAAATCTGCTGTTGACCATTGTGCTGGGCCTGGCTGCTTTCTTTGGCTGGCAAGGGGTATTGAACTTTCTGACGTGACGCCCTACGAGCACATTGCCTTGAGCAAGTCTAAAAACGCAAACCCAGCGGGGGTAAGCAATGCCTCTTTCAAGATGGCCACGCGAATCCTGCGAAACAGGGGCACAGGTAGCCCATACACCCAGACCCCATCGGGAATGGGCTGGGCCGCCAACCGGGGGCTGATGGTTGCCCCCAGCCCCTTCGCGACCATGTTGACAATGGTGGCATCTGAACGAACGTGATATTTGGGCGTGAGGGTGATGCCGTACTTGATACAGTGGTCATACACAATGGCGTCACAGAGGTCGCCTTCGGGGGCCATAATCAAAGGGTAGGTGGTCAAATCCTCCCATTCAATGGTTTCGCCTTTGGGGACAAAGCTGGGGGGAAAGAGCACTACAAAGTCATCGTCGATCAAGTCCCAGGTTTCAAAGTCACTATCCGTAGCCATGTAGGTAATGGCCAGGTCCACCCGGCCCCGGCGCAAATCCTCCTCGACTTCAGGGCAGTCGTCGTATTCGGCAATGCGGACGGCGATCGCCGGGTAGCGTCGACAAAATTCAGCAATAATCTCCGGCAGCAGGTGGGAGGCGGCACTGCGAAAGGAGGCAATCCGTACATAGCCCCCCTGCAGCCCCTTGGCCAGATTGACCTGCTTCACCATATCGTTTAGTAGGTAGGTAATGCGGCGGGCACGATCGACAATCTGTTCCCCAACCGGTGTCAGGTGTGCCCCGTGGCGTCCCCGCGACAGCAGCACTACGCCCAATTCGCCTTCAAGGGCGGCGATCGCGTAGCTGACCGCCGACTGAGATAGCTGCAGACGCACCGCCGCCTCACTAAAACTGCCCCAATCGGCGATCGCTACCAGCACCTGGAGATGGGCCAGTTTGGGATAGTTTGGGTAATCAAGTCCCATGGTCGTAGTGTTTTACAGAGGGTTTGAGTAAGCCAATTGCCGCAAGGACGTTCTGAGACCCTACGCTGGTCTCTGAATTGTCTCAGACCGGGGCGTTTCGCGGTGCAATCTTCTTATCAAATTCGTTGATAGACGTGATTCAATGAGCTGGTTGCTGCTTTGACAACGGGTTCCCTAGAGTGA
>JAYKGU010000197.1:0-2833 GCA_035285585.1 Synechococcales cyanobacterium | reverse complement strand
ATTCTACGATCGCCCCTGGGAGCCAATGGAACCTCGCAAAACTCGCCTGGTTTTCATTGGCCACGGGCTGGATGGGGAGGCAATTACCGCAAAACTCCGCTAAGCAACTACTGGGGCAATTCCTATCTAGGAAAGGAGCTTTGCTCCAGACGATCCGCCCCTGCCGAGCCACAGGGTGCCTACAAAGATGGCCAGTTGCATGATCACAATGCTGGGGCCGGAGGGCAGGTTGAGGAAGGCGGAAAGGACGATGCCTAATACGGCACTGACTGCCCCCAATCCAGCGGACAGGAGGACGTGGGTGGTAAAGTTGCGGCTGAGGAGGCGGGCGGCACAGGCGGGAATCACGATAAAGGCGCTTACCAGCAGCACGCCAATGGCTTTGATGGAAACGCCCACTACCAGTGAGAGGAGCACGATAAAGGCTGTGCGATGGGCGGTAACAGGGACACCACGGGCGATCGCCATCGGTTCATCCAGGGTTAACATCATCTGGGTGCGTAGCGTCAGGCCGATGAACACCACGCAAACACAAAGTAGCCCCCCGCTGAGGAGCAAGTCTGTGTTTTGTACCGCCAGAATGTCTCCAAATAGCAGGCTATCAATGCTGCCTTTATACTGTCCCGTGAGGCTGAGGATAACGATGGACAGAGCGATCGAGGCCGAACAAAGGATATTGAGCAAGGCATCCGTCCAGAGCTTGGAGTGCTCCGACAGGTAGGCAAACACCACGCCAAACACCACCGCAAAGGGCAGGAGCACGAGGGATGAGTTGAGGCCAACAACTAACCCCAGGCTGATGCCAAGCAACGCCGCATCCCCCAGAGCCTCACTAAAGAAAGAAAGCTGCCGCAGGATGGTAAAGCTACCCAGCAGCCCCCCCATTAGCCCGGTCAGCACGCCGCCCACCAGGGCGCGCTGCATGAAAGGGAATTGAAAGAGTTCGATAACGCGCAAGAGGTCGGGAGGTAGAGACATAGACGGGAGATCCCTGTAGGGGTGTTTAGGCAGGAGCGGTCTGTTCTTCCAACTGCGCCACCGTGGGGGCGGCCCAGCGGGAGGCGATGGGCATGCGCCAGCCGGTGCCAAAGGCCCGATCCGTCACCTTCAGCCCTGGAGGGGCCTGCCGCCGCTTAAACTCGGCCCGGTTCACCAGATGCACCACCTTTTTCACCACGGCGGCATCGTGCCCTGCCGCGACGATGTCCACTGGGGCCTGGTGTTGGAGGATGAGCCGTTCCAAGATATCATCAAGCACGTCGTAGGAGGGCAGGGAGTCCTGATCCGTCTGACCGGGCTTGAGTTCGGCGCTGGGGGGTTTACGCAGGATGTTTTCCGGAATGGGGGGTGGGGTGGGCGATCGCAACACAAAGGCCTCGTCCATCACCGCAGCCATCTTGCCCGGTTTGGCGGTAATCTCGTTTAACCAGCGGCAAATGGCATACACGCGGGTTTTCGGCAGGTCCGAAATCACCGACAGCCCCCCATTCATGTCGCCATAGAGGGTGCAGTAGCCCACCGCCACCTCGGATTTATTGCCTGTAGAGAGCAGCAGGTGGCCAAACTTATTAGACACCGCCATCAGCAAATTGCCCCGGATGCGGGATTGAATGTTTTCCTCGGCCACGCCAAATTCGGTGCCAGCAAAGAGCTGCTCAAAGGTCTGGTCGTAGCCCTGCATGAGTTTGTCGATGGGCAGCATTTCGCTTTTGATGCCCAGGTTATGCACCAGATCCTGGGCGTCGCTGATGGAGCTATCGGAGCTGTAGGGGGAGGGCATGAGTACCCCCAGGACGTGGTCGTTGCCCAAAGCGGCAGTGGCGATCGCCGCCACCAGGGAGGAATCAATGCCACCGCTCAGGCCCATCACCACGTCGGTGAAGCGACACTTGCGGGCATAGTCCCGTAGCCCCAGCACCAGGGCCGACCACAGCTCTGCCTCGTCGCAGATGGGGCCGGGGGCGACGGTGCAGGGCACCAGGTCTTTGGCGACGTCATCGAAATCCGTCACCAGCAGGTCAGACAAAAAGCCCTTGGCGCGGCAGGTGCGGGTGCCCTGGCGGCTGAAGCCGACGCTGTTGCCGTCAAAAATCAGGTCGTCATTGCCCCCCACCTGGTTCACGTACAGAATGGGCAGGCCGTAGCGGCGGGCGGCGTGTTGCAGCATGGCCTCCCGCAGGTGCTGTTTTTTGAAGCTGTAGGGCGATCCCGACAGGTTGACGATCAGATCCACCCGCTGCTCCGACAGGTCGTTGAGGGGGTTGGCCTGATACTGGCGCTTTCCCCAAAATTCCTCATCGTTCCACAGGTCTTCGCAAATGGTGACGCCGATGCGGATGCCGTTCAAAACGAAGAAATTACTCTGGGAGTCAGGCTCAAAGTAGCGGTGGTCGTCAAACACGTCGTAGGTGGGCAGCAGTCGTTTGTGGAAGCGTTGCCGCACCTCCCCCTCGTGGAGCAGGACAATGCTGTTGAAGAGGGGCTTGCCGCCCGTCGCCTGGGCCTGGGGGTTGCGCTCCGCCGTGCCCACCAGCACCGCCAGGTGGGGCGGCAGATCCTGGGCGAGTTGGGCCACTGTCTCCGCCATAGAAGTGACGAAGCTGGGCTGCATCAGCAGATCGCGGGGGGGATAGCCCGCAATGGATAGTTCGGGTGTCAGCATCAGGTCGGCTCCCTGGTGGGCGGCTTGCTGGGCCGCCGCCAGAATTTGCTGGGCATTGCCGGCCAGGTCGCCGATGGTGGGATTGAGCTGGGCGATCGCAATTTTCATGGTCGAAGCAGGGGTGAACGGTTAAGTAAGTAGACATAAGTAAACGACGCTATGGTGGGGTGG
>JAYKGU010000196.1:0-3649 GCA_035285585.1 Synechococcales cyanobacterium | reverse complement strand
TCGTCCGGGCAGGAAGTCTTTAATGCGTTCCCACTGGTCATCTCGTAAACCGTATCGTCGAGTAGTCATTCGTCCTTTTTGTGTGCATCCGTTCTTCTATTTTAACTAATTGATGACACGCCCTAGGAAGCCAGTTGCACGCCATAGGGAACGAATTTGGTAACCCAAACTTCAAGGTCGGGGTTGGGAATGGCTGTTTGGAGCGATCGCGCCATCTCCTCAGCCTCAGCGGCAGAACGGGCCAGGGCGAAAACCGTCGGGCCAGACCCCGACATCATTGTCCCCAAATTGCCCAGCGATGTGAATGTTTCTTTGAGCTGATTCACGGCGGGATAGGCGGGGAGAACCACTTTTTCTAAATCATTGCGCAGCAGCTCTCCCAGGTGCGAATACTGTCTGGCGGTGATGGCGGCGACCATGGGGCCAGAGTGGACGGAGTGGAGGCGATCGCCCACCATTTCTTCGTGGGGACGGTACGTGTCTCGGTACTGCTGACGGTAGCTCTGGTAGGCCCAGACGGTGGAGACGGAGAGGCTGCGATACTTGACCAGCACGGCGTAGAGGCCATCGATGGTGGGCAGTGGCGCAAGCATTTCGCCGCGTCCGGTCGCCAGTGAAGTGCCCCCTGCAACGCAAAAGGGAACGTCTGACCCAAGCTTTGCGCCCAGATCCTGGAGTTCGGCTTTGGTTAAGCCGAGCTGCCACATGAGGTCTAGGCCAACCAGCACCGCTGCCGCGTTGGTTGATCCGCCCGCTAACCCAGCCCCAACGGGAATGCGCTTGTCGATGGTGATTTCGACGCCGCCAAAGCGGTTAAACGCTTCGGGGAACTGGAGCTTCATCAGCTCTGCGGCGCGATAGGCCAGGTTGGTGTGGTCCACAGGCACCAGGGGATGGGAGCAGTTGACGCGAATCTGCTCTGTGCCCAAGGCCCGCAGGGAAACCAGATCGGCCAGGTCGATGCTCTGGAGCACCATCGCTAATTCGTGGTAGCCATCGGGGCGATCGCCAATGATTTCCAGATAAAGGTTGATTTTTGCCGGGGCAATCAGAGAATAGGAGCGCATGCAGGTCGTCGTCAAAGAATCACCGTAGATTTATCCTCTCACGTCTGGCTGGAGATGGTTGCTGAGGGCAATCCAACTTTCCACCCCCAGGTCTTCGGCACGGGCCTGGGGATTGATGTCGAGATGGGTCATCAGCGAGGTGAGCACGTCCCGGTCCACCAGGCTTTTGAGGTTATTGCGCAGCATCTTGCGCTTGGTGGCAAAGCCCAGGCTTACCAGGGTTTCCAGGTTTTTAGGGTTCACGGCGGGTTGGTGGGGCGATCGCGGCGTCAGTTTCACAATAGCCGAATCGACTTTAGGGGGCGGCGCAAATGCCTTAGCGGGAACGACAGCAATCAGCTCACAGTCCGCCAGGTACTGGACCCGCACGGAGAGCGCGCCAAACGTACGGGAACCCGGTGCAGCGCAAATGCGCTCAGCGACTTCCTTTTGCAGCAGCAGCACGATGGTTTCGTAAGGAGCCGGGTGGGGGTCGGCAATGGTGCCCAGCAGTTTTTCCAAAATCGGCCCCGTGATGTAGTAAGGGATGTTAGCAACCACTTTGTTGGGAACGGAAAATTCGGGGGCTTGAGCCAGGATTTCCGGAAGATCCAGCTCCAGAAAATCCCCCTCAATCAGCCGAAAGTGCTCGGTCTCTACAAAAGACTGCCGCAGCTGCTGGGCCAGGGCAGAGTCAATTTCCACAGCGACCACCGCCTCAGCCAGCTTTACCAGCCAGCGCGTTAGGATGCCCGTACCAGGGCCAATTTCCAGGATGCGATCGCCCTTCTCCACCGCTGCCGCCCGCAGAATTTGGTGCAGCGCCTTTTCGCTCTGGAGCCAATGTTGGCCAAAGCGCTTTTTGGGATGGGCATTGATCTGGCTCATGGGGCGTGAATTTAAGTAATTTTCCGGTTATTGCCGCTGCTCCGAGAATATTACGAAACCTGTTGATCTTTGAACTTTACCGAAGATTGCGGCATATATGAATTACTCCATGCGGAATCGGGGAAATCTTCTGAGTAGTTCGACTCAGTAGTTTGACCATAGCACTTTGAAATTATCTAGTAATGACCGGGTAATCACCTTGCAATCATCCGAGGGCTTCCAGTGAAGTACGAAATTCGATTCAAACCTGCATTCGCAAGCCTGTTTCTGACGCTACAGCCGGGCGATCGCATCGTTGCCGAATCCGGCGCAATGGCGAGTATGGATGGTCGTCTGTCCATGAAGACGGAGTTTTTTGGGGGGCTTTTCCCTGCCGTGATGAAGAAGTTTTTTGGGGGAGAATCCCTCTTCGTGAACACCTTCATCAACCAGACCCAGGAGCCGCTGCAACTGGTGCTCACCCAGGCGTCAGTGGGAGACATCGGCATCATTGAGTTAAAGAATACTGAAATCTGTTTCCAGCCGGGAGCCTATATCGCTCATACCCCTGGCGTTCAAGTCACCGTCGAGTGGGCAGGCTTTGCCAGCTGGTTCTCAGGTGAGGGGCTGTTCAAGCTGAAGATGACGGGCAAGGGGCTGGTCTTCTTCGGAGCCTATGGCGGCCTGACGGAAACCTACGTAAAGGACGAGTTCATCGTAGACAACAGCCACCTGGTGGCCTACGAACCGGGGATTAAGATGAACATCCGAATGGCTGGGGGGCTGCTGGGTTCGGTGACCTCAGGAGAAGGGCTAGTCAACAAGCTGAAGGGCCGGGGCAAGGTCTATCTCCAGTCCCGCAGTGTCGATGGTTTGGTGCGATTTTTACGGCCCAAGGTGCGCTAGGAGACAACTCATGAAGCTCGATATTTTACATCAGCCGGACAGTGCGATCGCCAAAATTCAAATGGATCCCCAGGAAGAACTGATTGCAGAAGCAGGTTCCATGGTGGCGATGAGTGGCTATATGAACGTCAGCACCACCCTGCGTCGAGGCAAGGGGGGCGGCGTTTTAGGCGGTCTCAAGCGGGTGCTCGCTGGAGAATCCCTATTTCTCAGCGTGTTTCGCTCTGGTAACAACGAGGCCGAAATTTACCTGGCTCCCCGACTCATGGGAGACATTCTCCCTTACCAGCTCCAGGGCACCGATTTAATTGTTCAGTCCACGGGCTACATGGCCAGTACTCCTGGTGTGGACATCGATTTGGGCTTTCCCGGTTTGAAAACGCTCTTTTCGGGGGAATCCATCTTCTGGCTGACGATTAGCGGATCTGGAGTGGTGCTCCTCAGCGCCTTTGGCGGCATCTATGAAATCGATGTTGACGGAGAGTACATCGTAGACACAGGACACATTGTGGCCTTTGAAAGAACATTAGACTTCTCGATTACCAAACCGGGGTCAAGCTGGATTGGTGCATTCCTGGGGGGAGAGGGATTAGTTTGTAAATTCTACGGGCGTGGCAAGCTGTACTGTCAGACCCACAATCCCGGTGCATTTGGCTTCCTCGTGGGCAGCAAACTGCCACCCCGCTGAGAACTTATCTAAAAATCCAAAACCTGGTCAGGGGTTTTGGATTCCGAAAACTCGGCAGGGTTTTCGGACAGGCGTTAATCGGTCAGCTCATCGAGATTAATTGAAGTTAATCTGCCCACTGATTCACTCTTGATTCACTATC
>JAYKGU010000195.1:0-14110 GCA_035285585.1 Synechococcales cyanobacterium | reverse complement strand
GAGCTGTCAGTATTGCCTCATCAATCGCCTTGTATTGACTAGGTTTTGCTTTGATTTTGAACTCATGTACTATCATATTTTTACGCTATCACATTCAGCAAAAGACTGCCAGATTTCATCTGGCGCGAGAACCGTCTGTATCCCCACGTCTGAAGCCAGGGGTTTTATCCGGTTCCCGAACCCTTCAATATTCGATAAACCACCACGCCACGCAGCAAACCTTTTGCAAAAGGGCCTTAATTGCCCTGAATGTCCTGTCGCAGCCCATACACCAGAGCCGCCGCCGCTTGTTGAGCCAGGGTCGTCACCACCTCGGAATCCGTCAGGGGTAGTTGCCCTTCAATCAAAAGCATGGCCAATCCGTGTACCAGGGACCAGGTGATGCGGGCCAACTGTCGGGGGTCGCCGGGTTTGACGAGTCCCAGGGTTTGGGTATGGGCGATCGCCCCCACCATGACGGCAAACGCTTCGTCACCCGCCGCATTCAGGGCAGGGTAGTTGGGATTATTGGGCTGCAGGGCGCTGAACATCACCCGGTAGTGGGACGGATGGGCGATCGCAAATTTAACGTAGGCAACCCCGCTGGCCTGCAGTTGACCCAGGGGATCATCCTCCAGCGGCTTCATACTTTCCTGCAAATGACGAGTGAGGATGTGAAACCCCTCTTCTGCCACCGCCGCCAGCAGTGCCTCCTTATCAGCAAAGTGGCGGTAAGGCGCAGCATGGGACACCCCCACCCGCCGTGCCACTTCGCGCAGCGACAAAGTTTTTGCATCCTGCTTTTCAGCAATTAGCTTCAGCGCTGCATCAATCAGGGATTGACGCAGGTCGCCGTGGTGATAGCGGGTTTCGGGGTCAGTGGCTCCCATCTTTTGACGGCTCCGAAAGGGCATGAACAAAATTTTAGAATTAGATGTTTACAACGTCAACATTCGGCGCTACAGTGATGTTAACGGTGTAAACATCCCAGGTGCTTCCCCTCCCTCCAGCGCCCAACCGCTGTTTACCCAACCAATTGATTCATCCTCATCCTTTTGCAAGGCTCTATGGAGGCCCTGATGAACTCGACTCAAAGAAAAGACTTTGATCTGATTGTGATTGGCTCCGGCATTGGTGGGTTGACCGTCGCCAGCCTGATGGCTCAACTGCGCGGCAAGCGGGTACTCATTCTGGAGCGACACTTTGTAGCGGGAGGTTACACCCACACGTTTAAGCGCCAGGGCTTTCAGTGGGATCCTGGGTTGCACTACGTTGGACAGATGGCCCCAGGGAGCAAGACACGCAACCTGTTTGACCTGGTGACCCAGCAGCAAGTGGCCTGGAATCGGATGCCAGAACCCTTTGAAAAGTTTGTCTATCCAGGGTTGACCTTTGATGTGTATGGTGACCCGCAGCGCTTTCAGGCAGATTTGATCAAACAATTTCCAGAGGAAGCACGGGCTATTCGCCAGTACTTCAAAGATGTCAAAAAAGGGGTAGCCGCCCTGTTTCTCCATGCTGCCCAACGCAGCGGTTCACTGTTCTATCGCATGCTTGACAACCTGGCAAAGCTCTGGCACGGCATTGACCTCACTCTCACCACCCAGGCGTATTTAGACCAGCACTTTCACAATCCCCAGCTCAAAGCCCTCCTCACGTCTCAATGGTTGGATTATGGCCTGCCGCCAGCCCAAAGTCCCTTTGCCCTCCATGCCACTATCGTTAATCACTATCTGAATGGTGGCTTCTACCCGGTGGGTGGCCCTGGCCGCATTGCCCAAAGTGTGCAATCCGTGGTGGAAGCCCACGGTGGACAGGTTTTAGTCAGCCGGGAGGTGACCGAGATTCTTTTGGACAAGGGTGCGGTAGCAGGGGTACGAGTGCGCCACCTGAAAGCTAAGGACCAGGAATTGGAAGAGTACTATGCACCCTTGGTGGTATCCAATGCGGGTGCTTACAACACCTACTTCAAGCTGATTCCAGCCATCTATCCTATTCCATTTCGCGCCACGCTGCAGCAGTTTCATGAAGTCCATCCTCCCACGACGAACGTGTCCCTCTACATTGGATTCTCAACCGACCCCCGCCAGCTCGGCTTTCAGGGAGAAAACCACTGGATTTATGAAACCTTTGATCATCAAGCCGTGGATCGTCAGAAAGGGCAATGGTTGGCCACGGGAACGCCTCTGCAAATCTACCTTTCCTTTCCTTCGCTGAAAGACCCCAACGCCCGACGGCACACGGCAGAAGTGCTGGTTGCTGCCGATTACGCCAGCTTTGCCCCGTGGCGCGATCAGCCGTGGCGGCATCGGGATGAGCAGTACCAGTCCCTCAAGCTGCAGATTCGCGATACGCTCTTGGGCCTGATTGAGCAACACTATCCCGGCTTTACCGCCCTGGTTGAATACTGTGAAGTGTCTACTCCCATTACCAACGAGCATTTCACGGCCCATCCCCAAGGTGGAATGTATGGACTCCCACTGGTGCCAGAACGGTTTGAGCGGCAACATCAGGTCTGGAGCCAGGTTAAAACGCCGGTTCCAGGACTGTATTTGACGGGCAGCGATGTATACATGCTGGGCATTTTGGGTAGCATGATGGGAGGACTGTTGACCACCAGCCAACTTCCAGATGGGGTGTCCTTTCCCCAGGCGTTTACAGCCCTACGGACTAAGGTTTGAGTGTGGAACCCTCGCGACGCGGGGGTTCCACACTTCTTGAATGTCCTAACGCGAAAGCGTAACGCCATACAGCGGCAGCCAAGGCAAAGGCGAAATGATTTTGATGGGGGTGGGGCGGCGATCGCATTTTACTTTAGATGGAACTATATTAAAGATCATAGCGATCGGGAGGTTCATCAAAGATTAGGTTATCCTCAGAGAATTACCTCATTAAAGCAAGCCCCCATGTCAATGCTTTATTTTTTATTAACTCACGGGCCAGAGGGATCCGGAGCGTTCTATCTAGGCAAAGATTTGTCTGTAGACGCCATTGAACTAAAAATATGCGAACTGCAGACCTGTGCTGGATACGCCGTTGAACTCAAACAACAGCCTGGAGCGCGGATGGCCATGAAAACTGTCAGTTTTGCGTTTGCTGCAACAGGGGTCGCTGGGACGTGCCTATTTTTTGGCGTTCTCGCCAGCCTGGCGGGCCAGTTTATAGAACTGCAAACAATGACGGTAAAAACTTCATCCATTTGTAGGGAAGTCGCAAAATCTCTGATGCTCGATAGCGCCAGGGGGGAATTTTTCCAGCTACTTGCGAGCACTACAAATCTAATCCTGGAGGGGCTAAGCGAACAGAACCTCAGAGAATTGAGGATAGGCAAAAGAACTCCAGACAACCATTTACGCGGTGGATAACCACAGGCTACTACAATGGTCTCAAACCCCGTGCCACTGAGCTTCAAGGCCATCCTGCAGCAGCGGTGCGATCGCTGACGACCGAAGTGCTTCAGGAGTTAGAATATGCCCTTTTCTATTTGGAAACCCGCCTGGAGAACTACCTGGGAAACGACCTGGCAGCCATTACTGATCAGGAAACCCATCAAGCTGTTGCAGCAAGATGTGGCCACGGACGGTGCCGCTGGCCTCGATCGCTCCCTGGGCCTCGTTACGCTGGTGAGTCTGGGGATCGGGGCCATTATTGGAGCAGGCATTTTTGTGATTACTGGTCAGGTAGCAGCCAACCACACTGGCCCCTCTATCATTATTTCCCTCGTCCTGGCGGCTTTAGGGTGTGCCTGCGTGGGGCTGTGCTACGCCGAATTTGCTGCGCTGATTCCCGTGGCGGGCAGCGCCTATACCTATGCCTATGCCACCCTAGGAGAAATCTTCGCCTGGACTATTGGTTGGGATCTGGTGCTGGAGTATCTCTTCAGCGCCTCCACCGTGGCCGTTGGCTGGTCAGGATATCTGGTCAGCCTGCTGGGAGATTTAGGCATCCAGTTGCCGCCTGCTTTGACCCAACCGCCGTATAACGTTCCGGCGATGGCCATTATTGGGCTGCTCACTGGTCTGCTGGTGGTGGGAATTCGCAAGTCTGGTCAGGCCAATACTGCCCGGGTGATGGTTAAGCTCCTGGCGATCCTGCTGTTTATCATCTTTGGGTTGTTCTTCATTAATCAGCAAAACTGGACCCCTTTTATTCCACCAAATACGGGAGAGTTTGGCGTGTTCGGCTGGAGCGGCGTGCTGCGCGGCTCAGCGATGGTGTTCTTCGCCTATATCGGCTTCGATGCCCTGGCCAACGTGACCCAGGAAGCCTATCAGCCCCAGCGCACCATCCCCCTCGCTATCTTGATCGCGCTGCTGATTGCGACCATTCTCTACGTGAGTGTGGCGCTGGTGATGATCGGCATTGTGCCCTACGAACAGCTCAATGTGCCCGACCCCATCGCCCTGGCCGTCAACGCCATGGGGGAAAACTTCAGGTGGTTTCGGCCCCTGATTAAGCTGGCAGCCCTAGCAGGCTTGAGTTCGGTGGTGCTGGTGCATCTGCTGGCCCAGGCTCGCATTCTTTACAGCATGGCCGCAGATGGGCTTTTACCCTCAGCCCTGACCCAGGTGCATCCGCAGTTCAAAACCCCCTACCTGGCTACCATTGGCTCAGGGGCCATTGCCCTGATATTTGCAGGGTGCCTCCCGATTGAAGTGCTGGCCAATCTGGTATCTATCGGTACACTGCTGGCTTTTGCCATCGTCTCCATTGCTGTGCTCATTCTCCGCTGGCGGGAACCAGAACTGGAACGGCCTTTTCGGGTACCCTTTATGCCCTGGATTCCGCTGCTGGGGGCACTGGCAGCGATCGCCCAGATGCTCAGCTTCTCTCTGGGCAACTGGCTCCGGCTCTTGGGCTGGCTGCTGGTTGGCCTGCTCATCTATTTCACCTACGGTCGCCGCCACACCCTGATGCATCCGCCCCAGTCACCCTACCCTCCGGTAGAGAATGAAAATTGAACTCCTGCGGGGGGATCAACTCAAAGCGGGACAGTAGGGCGTGCCACGCTTCGCGGTCAGGCTAATCCTGTTCCGCTTTGAGCAGAAACCTGGTTACCTGTATTGGTGTAAAAATGGATCGGTGAGCTAGAGGTAGAGAAAAAACCGTGGAAATATCCAGAGATAATCAAGCGAGTGTGCGATTTTAATTGTGCCAGTCTGAGAATTGCCGTACTCCAGGTATTCTATGAGTTCGCGCCCCAATGCGTGAATCAAATTAAAATCAAGAGACTGAGTAAGGTTTACCCAAGATTCTGCACTATGTTGTTTAGAGATCTGGCTGACGAATTGCACGCCAGCAATTTCCAAGATAGCCAATATACAGGACAATCAAGTCAATCGCCAGACCTGTCTCAGCATTCCGCTGAGGCCGGGTTAGCCTCAACTTCAGTGGAGGTTCGACCACCGTCGGGGGCGATCGCCTGACTCGTCGGTGGCGGTGGGTGGCGGTCAACGGGCGCTTTAAGCCTGGGGAACTGTCACATTGCCGCCCAACGAGTTGTGTACTCTTTGGCAAAGTCATAGGAGAGGGTTCGGGTCAGATCCCCATTACCCCAGTCGCTTATGCTTCGCCATCGATTTTGCAGCTAGTGGGCTGTGGGATGGGTTAAGCAGCGTCATCGATGAGGTGTGCCTCTCTCGTTTGGCAACCTGGCTGGCGCAGGAGGATGCCCTCCTCCTGTCTCACGGCGGTTGAGCTAGAGGCAATCCGCGTTTCTAAAACCAGTTACAGATAAGGTGAGGGGAGTTTACAGTGCAAGTTGTTAAAGAGTATGTTCAGCGCTGGTACGAGAGCGGGCTTGACCCTGATGAATACATCTGTCATCGGCGTCAGGGGAATCTCGTCGAGATCGAGGAGGCGGCGACGGGCATCCATCGCACCGTCTTGACCTTTTGCACCAATGACGTGCTGGGGCTGGTGCAAAACCCCGCCGTGCAGCAGGCGGCCATTGACGCCATCTGCCAGTACGGCACCTCCAACAGCTCCTGCTCGGTGCTGAGCGGGCGCATCGACCTGCATCGGCAGCTTGAAAACGAAATTTCTGCCTTTAAGCACCTGCCCCATACCCAGCTCTTCTTGAATGCCTGGATGGCGCTTCAGGCTCTCATGGATGCGTTTTGTCACCTGGCTATTCCGGTGCCCAATTTCCAGCACACCCGGGAAACCCTGATTCTCACCGATGTGCTCAACCACGGCTGCATTATCTCCGCCATCAACAACGCCAACACCCGCTCTGGCAAGCTGTTTGGCCACAGCCCCCGGGTGCGCGTCCGCCCCTACCGCCACTGCGACATGACCGATCTGGCGCGAAAGCTCAAGCGCTACGCTCGCCCCGACGATCGCATCATGGTGATTTCAGATGCAGTCTTCTCTATGGACGGTGACCTGGCTCCGCTGCCCGACATGATCGACATCATGGCCAACTACGAAGACAGCGTCCTGGTGATGGACGAGGCCCACGCCAGCGGTGCCATCGGCGCAACCGGGCGGGGCATTTACGAACACTTCGGCCTCTTACCTCAAGATGCCATGGACCGGGGAGTAGTTCCCGTGATCATGACCACCTTCTCCAAATTTGCCGCTTCGGCGGGGGCGGCCATCAGCAGCCCGATCGCCGAACTGAAGCCCCTGCTCAACGTCTCGCCCACCTCCATCGGCACCATTTCCCTGCCACCCCCCACCACGGCGGCGGCCCTGGAGAGCATCCGGCAGGTGCGTCGCCATCCCGAGCTGGTGCAGCGGCTCCAGGACAATACGCGGTATTTGCGATCGCGCCTGATTGAGCACAACTTCGATGCCATTGGGGAAACGAACGTGGTGCCGGTGATCCTGCCCATTGACATCAACCCCAAAGTATTCGCCCGGAAGATGCTGAACGACTACGGCATCTGGATTTCGCCCATCTGGTTCATTGCCAAGCCCCGGCTGCGAATTACGGCCAATGCGCTGCACACCCGCCACGATATCGATCGCCTGGTGGACGCCATGGTGGTCACCCGCAACTCGCTCTACAAGCCCACGCTGAAGCCTGCCCTGGAGGTTAGCAGCCTGGAGGCCGTCTAGAGTCCTGAGGGAAAAGTTTTGAGTTTTGAATTGAGCTGATCGTTCAAAACTCAAAACTCAGCGTTTAGAACTTCGCTCAAGCCCAGGCAGACGAGCCAAAATCAGGGGGAATGTCCTGCAGGCGTCCTGGCCCAACGGCATTCAGAGCCTCTCGCAGGGAAAGGGTTCCCACATACAGCGCCCGCCCGACGATCGCCCCCTGCACCCCCGCTGGTTCCAGAGCCAGCAAACTCAATAAATCCGTTAAAGACCGAATGCCACCAGAGGCAATCACCGGGACGGATACCGCCTCAGCCAGTTCGCGCAGGGCTTCCTGGTTGGGACCGCTGAGGGTACCATCCCGGTGAATGTCGGTATAGATAATAGAGGCGACCCCCTGCTGGGCCATCCGCTGGGCCAGGGAGACCGCCTCGACCTCTGATGTTTCCAACCATCCCCGCGTAGCCACCTGGCCGTTGCGGGCATCAATGCCCACGCTAATCTGCCCTGGAAACTCTTCACAGAGCTGGGTTACCAAATCGGGCTGCTCGACGGCGATGGTGCCTAAAATTGTCCGCTCAACCCCCAACTCTAGCAGTTGGGCCACGCTCTGGCGATCGCGCAACCCACCCCCTACCTGCACGGGCACAGGCACCGCACGAACGATGTGGGCGATCGCCTCGCCATTAACCGGATGTCCCACCTTCGCCCCATCCAGATCCACCAGGTGTAGACGGGATGCGCCCTGTTCAACCCACTGCTGGGCCACGGCAACCGGGTCTTCACTGAAAACCTGAGACTGGTCGTAATCGCCCTGGTAGAGACGTACACAGTGTCCGTCGAGCAGGTCGATGGCGGGAATCACATCCATAAGGCTTCTCCAGAAATCGTGGGTCGGGTGTGTATTGTATAGCATTGCGCCCTGGCATCCGGACGCTGATCGTGGGGAAATCCCCGCAGCGATTCACCCCCAAACCCCAGTCCGTAGGGCTAGATCGCGTGCCCATTCTCTGGGGGCGGCGGGGGAGAATCACCGCATCTCTGAAGCCTCCCGGCTGGCGGCAATTACCAGTCGCCCCACGGTGTCGAGCAGCACTTCTGGCCGCACCGGGTTGGGGAGCCACACGTCTGCTGCCATCAGCCCCTCTCCAACCGCCTCCCCCGACGCACTGGAGCAACTGAAGGCCAGAACTTTGACCCGCTTTGTCAGCGGATTTTGGCGCAAATCGCGGATCAGGTCTGGCCCGCTAATGTCGGAAATGCGGGCACCAATAATCACCAGCACGGGCTTCAGCATTTCTACTTGGGTAACGGCACCTAGCCCCTCCAGAATCCAGACCAACTGATATCCGGCTGCCGTGAGCATGTCGGAAATGACGTGGGCATTCTCGCTGTGCTGGTCAATCAGGACGATGCGCCCCAGGGGTTGGGGCAGGGATTCGGGGCGAGGCGCTCTGGCAGACAGGCGTCGGGCAAAGGGGGCGCGGGGGAGGGTGACGGTGAAGACGGTGCCCACGTTGACGGTAGAGTCGCATTCGATCCAGCCGCCGTGCATTTCTACGAGCTGCTTGGTAAGGGCCAGCCCCAGCCCCGTCCCTTCGTATTCGCGACGGTAGGAGCTGTCGAGCTGCCGAAATTTTTCAAAAATAATGGTTTGAAAGTGTTCAGGGATGCCGATGCCAGTGTCTTGCACCCGAATGACCACAAGGGTATCGTCGGCAAAAACCCGCAGGCATACCTTGCCAAACTGGGGCGTAAACTTGATGGCATTACTGAGCAGGTTGACGATCACCTGACGGAGGCGGTAGGGGTCAGCCGTGAAGCGATCGCAGTCTTTTGAGATCTGTAAATCTAGCTCCAGGCGAATGTCTTTGCTTTGGGCCTTAGCCTGATATTCCTTCAGGCACTGCTGCACCAGAAGGGACATGGAAAAGTCCTGGAGGTCGAGTACCAGATTCCCGGCTTCGGCCTGGGACAGATCGAGAATGTCGTTGATGATGTCGAGCAGGTGTTCGCCCTGGCGGTGAATATTTTGCAGGTAGTAGCGCTGGCGCTCTTCATAGGACGCATCGGCGGAGTTGGCGTGCTCAGACGACCAGCGGAGCAGGGTGGCCGACATCCCCAAAATGTAGGTGAGGGGCGTTCGCAGCTCGTGGTTGACGGCGGCTAAAAATTCATCCTTAGCCCGGTTGACCGCCTCAGCGCTGAGGGCCACCGAGTCGTTGAGGGGGGCCGGGTCGGAGTAGGACAGGTCGCTGTGGAGTGCCGACGGGGCGATCGCCCCCTGATCAACCTGATCCGCTAATATGGCTACCAGCTCCAGGGTAAACTGGCTCTGGAGATTGACCCGATTGGGCTGGGGCACCGTTCCCAACTGGGTCACCACGCTGCGAATGGAGGACTGGGCGGGCGTGGGGCGGGCCAGTTGCTTCAGAAAATCCCGAATCAAGTCTGGATCGAATGTCAGGTCGATTAAATAGGTGAGGGTACTCTCCGAGGGGGGGATGGGGTGGACGGCGGGATTGATGGCTTCGGGGAGGGGAGGCGTTGATAGCGGTAGAGGCCCATGGGAGCCGAGGCCCTCATCCATAGCCAGAGCCTGGAGATCGTCGTCGGCGGGATCTGGGGGCAGATCGGCAGGGGCGGTGGCCACCAGGAGCACGCTAAAGGGCTTGGACAGCACCAGCGTAAAGTGGCTGACGGCAGCGATCGCCTCGGTGCTTAAGGGGAGGGTCGTTTCAGTGGCAATGATGGTGCGGGGGGCGATCGCTTCGGTTTTGAGCTGACGGGCAGTTTGCTGCAGCAACAGCCGCAACCGATTGAAGACGTGCGGAGGAACGGCGTGACGATAGGTAGGAAAGACCGACTGACTCATATAGCGAAACCATAGGGGGGCAAATCAACCCTGTCCCAATGCTGCTGACGCATTCAAGGTTTACGATCTGCATGAACATAGTATCTTGAGGGCTTGCTTGCCCCAGTGAATCTAAAGAATGTTGTGATAGTTGGCGGAACCCTACATTATGCATCGTTTAGCGGCAATCCCCGGTGGCTGGACCCCCGATCAGGAGGGCGTCATTTTCATTGAGCAAACGCCAGCCCCCCTGGTGATCCTGACCGCCGCCGATACGGATATTCAAACCCTGGCCCATGCCCATGCCCAGCTTCCGGCAAACTTCCCCGCCGTCCGCCTGGTCAACCTGCTCCAGCTCCAGCAGCCCCTCACCATCGACACCTATGCCGATGCGGTTTTAGCATCAGCCCAAATCATCGTGGTGCGGCTGCTGGGGGGGCAGGCCTACTGGTCTTACGGGCTAGAGGTGGTGCGGGAGGTGGTGCAGCGCACCCAGGCCAGCCTGGTGGTCATTCCGGGGGACGATCGCCCCGATCCCGACCTGATCAGCCACTCCACGGTGCCCCTGGCCCAGGTTAACCAGCTCTGGCGCTATTTCACCGAGGGCGGCATTGCCAATGGAGTGAGTGCCCTGCAGTTCATGGCTGATGTGGGCCTGGGGACAACCTACCGACCGGAGCCGCCCCACCCGGTGCCCCAGGTGGGCCACTATCCCTGGCGTGCCCCATCCCAGGGAGCCGGTTCCCGATCAGCAGATGGTGATCTCCCTCCCAGCGGAGCCGTGGGCATCCTGTTCTACCGCGCCCACTACCTGTCGGGCAATACCGCCCCCATTGATGCCCTGTGCGGTGCCCTGGCGGCCCGCCATCTTCAGCCGCTGCCGCTCTTTGTTTCATCCCTGCGCGATCCCGACGTCCAGGCCCAGGTGGTGGCTGAGTTCACCCAGGGGATGGGCATTCAGGCGTTGCTGAACACCACCAGCTTTGCGATCGCCCAGCTAGATACGGAGGTGGTCAACCTGGAGCTATGGCAGCGGTTGGATGTGCCCGTCATTCAAGTCATCCTCAGCGGCGGCACCCAGGCCCAGTGGGAAAGCCAGTGGCGCGGCCTCTCCCCCCGCGACATTGCTATGAATGTGGCCCTCCCGGAAGTGGACGGGCGCATCATCAGTCGGGCCGTCTCCTTCAAATCTGTCCAGTCGCGCCATGCCGAACTGGAGGTGGACGTGGTGGGCTATGAGCCGGTGGGCGATCGCGTCGAGTTTGTAGCCGACCTGGCCGCCAGTTGGGCGCATCTCCGCCAGACGCCCCCCGCCGAGCGCCGTATTGCCCTGATTCTCGCGAACTATCCCAACCGCGACGGTCGCCTTGCCAACGGCGTGGGCCTGGACACCCCCGCCAGTTGTGTCAATGTCCTTAAAGCGCTGCGGGACGCTGGTTACCAAGTGGAGGGCATCCCCACCACCGGGGACGACCTGATGGCCCAGCTCACCCAGGGGATCACCAATGATCCGGAGGGGCAGGACTTCCGGCCAGTCCGTCAATTCCTGCCTGGGGCCGCCTACTGGGAGCGGTTCTGCAGCTTGCCCCCCGACATTCAGCAGGCGTTGGGCGATCGCTGGGGCACGCCAGCCATGTCCGCCAAATTCCCCATCGCCGGACTACAGTTTGGTAACGTCTTCGTGGGCATCCAGCCCTCGCGGGGCTATGACCGTGATCCGGCCCTCAACTACCACTCCCCCGACCTGGAGCCACCCCACACCTATCTGGCGTTTTACCAGTGGCTGCGGCAGGTATTTGGGGCGCAGGCGATCGTGCACCTGGGTAAGCACGGCAACCTGGAGTGGCTGCCGGGAAAAAGCCTCGCCCTGTCGCCCACCTGCTACCCCGAAGTGGCTCTGGGGGCGGTGCCCCACCTCTATCCCTTCATCGTTAACGATCCGGGGGAAGGCTCCCAGGCCAAGCGCCGCGCCCAGGCGGTGATCATTGACCACCTCACGCCCCCGCTGACCCGTGCCGAACTCTACGGCGGCCTCCAGCAGTTGGAAGGGCTGATTGACGAATACTACGAAGCCCAATCCCTCGACCCCAATCGGCTCCCCGTGATTCGCGATCGCATTACCGCCCTCCTCCGCGACGAACACCTCCAGATCGATCTGGGCCTTGCCGATCCTGCAGGCTCACCCCCCGCCTTTGACACTCTCCTTCGCCAGACCGACGGCTACCTGTGCGAACTCAAGGAAGCTCAGATCCGCGACGGCCTGCACATTTTGGGAGAATGCCCCCGCGATCGCCAGCTCCGAGATTTAATCGTGGCGATCGCCCGTCACCCCAACCAGCACCAGATGGGACTAACGCGGGCGATCGCCACCGCCTGGCATCTCGACCTCGACCCCCTCACCGCCGACCCCGCCCAACCCTGGACTCCCCCCACAGATCCGCCCATTCCCCAACTCGCCCACTGCCACACCAGCGGCGACGTGATCACCGCCCTCGAATACGAAGCCACCACCCTCATCGAGCAACTCCTCACCCCCCCACTCACCCATTCACCCATCCACCCACCCATTCCCTCATCTACCCTCACCCCCGCCCTCACCTGGCTCCAATCCCACCTCCTCCCGGCCCTTCGCCAGACACCCCAGGAACTCACCCACCTGCTGCACGGCCTCGACGGGCGCTATGTGCCCAGTGGCCCAGCGGGGGCACCCACGCGGGGACGACCAGAGGTATTGCCCACCGGACGAAACTTCTACTCGGTGGACATTCGCGCCATCCCTACGGAGAGTGCCTGGGACATGGGCCGCCGCGCCGCCGAAGCCCTGGTCGAGCGCTATACCCAGGAGCACGGCGATTACCCCCAAACCCTGGGTCTATCTGTCTGGGGCACCGCCACCATGCGCACGGGGGGCGACGACATTGCCGAAGCGCTGGCCTTGCTGGGGGTTCGCCCCGTTTGGGACGGTGCTTCCCGGCGGGTGGTGGACTTTGAGGTGCTGCCAGTTTCTGTCTTGGGACGCCCTCGGGTAGACGTGACCCTGCGGGTTTCGGGCTTTTTCCGCGATGCCTTTCCCAACCTCATCGATCTGTTCCACCGGGCTGTGGAGGCGGTGGCGGCGCTGGAGGAAGTGGAAGCGGACAATCCCCTGGCGGCTCAGGTGCGGCGGGATAGCCAGCGGTGGCAGGTCGCTGGGCTGACTTCAGAGCAGGCGGCGGGGCGATCGCGCTATCGGGTCTTCGGCTCCAAACCGGGGGCCTACGGTGCAGGACTTCAGGGGCTGATCGAATCCCAAAACTGGACGGATGACAGCGACCTGGCCCGCGCCTACATCAACTGGAGCAGCTATGCCTACACGGGGACGGGGGACGGGCGATCGGCCCCCGAAGCCTTTGAGCAGCGCCTGCGACAGATGCAGGTTGTACTGCACAACCAGGACAACCGCGAGCATGACCTGCTCGACTCCGACGACTACTACCAGTTTCAGGGGGGGCTGACGGCGGCGGTGCGATCGCTCCAGGGCCAAAATCCCGTGGTCTACTTTGGCGACCACGCCACCCCAGCCCATCCCCGCATCCGTCACCTACAGGAGGAAATTACCCGTGTCTATCGGTCACGGGTGCTCAACCCCAAGTGGATTGCTGGAGTGATGCGGCACGGCTACAAGGGCGCGTTTGAAATGGCCGCCACCGTGGACTACCTCTTTGCCTACGACGCCACCACCCGCTGTGTGGCGGATCACATGTATGCGGGCATTGCTCAGGCGTACCTGCTCGATCCCGAGGTGCAGCAGTTTGTGCAGGCGAAGAACCCCTGGGCGCTGCGGGACATGGCCGAACGGCTGCTGGAGGCCCACCAGCGGGGGCTGTGGGCACAGGTCGAGGCGGGGATGGTGGATCAACTGCGGGCGATCGCCCACCAGGCAGAAGCCATGATTGAGGCCCACACCGATCCGACCGCTTAATCCGGCAGCTTCAATTCTGCGCCTAGTGCAGCGTCACGGTTAAAAATTAGGGTAAATCCCGCAGGGATTTACCCTAATTTTTTAGTCTTGACAGACCACTAGTCTCCAGTGGCAAACAGGGTCATCTGCCACTCGCCGTTGCGCTGCTCAAAGAAAACCCGGTAGCCCAGAGGTGAATAGGCATAGCGGCTGGAGACGTAGCCCCGCTGCCCGGAGGGGGTGATAATTGGCCACCAGCCTGCAAAGGTTTCCATTTGCTCGCGCTGCTGGGA